>DFBQ01000029.1:0-4214 GCA_002367355.1 Deltaproteobacteria bacterium UBA3076
ATCTAACCTTATTCGTTATGCAATTATTTCAATACCCTTTCTATCTACTATGGAAAGTAGTTTAAGGGTGGCACCTCTTGGCTTACTTTCCCCCTGTTCCCATTTTTTTACCGCTCTATCCGAGACATTTAGGTGGGCAGCAAATACTGCTTGGCTAAAACCTAATTTATGCCTGATTAAACTGATCTGGTTTGCTGTATAGTCAGGTACAGGTGATAATGACTTTATATC
This sequence comes from Deltaproteobacteria bacterium UBA3076, assembly GCA_002367355.1. GTDB lineage: Bacteria > Desulfobacterota > Dissulfuribacteria > Dissulfuribacterales > UBA3076 > UBA3076. Next base: position 232 of record DFBQ01000029.1, read on the forward strand.
AAATTTCCTTAATGTTGTTTTATCGATTGCTCCAACTTCATGAAGATCTTTTGCCATCTCACTTAGTGTTTCTTGGACTTTATTCATTTTAAAGTACCTCTATCAAATTTTGTTTATCAATTAGGATATTGATTTGCTCATCATTTAAACTGAGGAATGCATTTGCCATTACTTTAAATCCCTCAAGCTCATTTTTTGTAATATTGCCTTTTTCTCCTTTAGCAAATCCATGTGCAAATATCGCTTTATCTTGAATTTTCATCAAAATTATTGTTCTATGTGAGCTCCGCTTACCTTTGCCATGTAGCCCTATCCTTTTTTTGTATACATCTCCTCCTAAGTTAGCATCTATCAATCCTTTTTGTATCTCAGTAATAGTTTTTTTGAGGTCTGCATTGCTCATACCTTGTTTTTTAGCCCATTTTTCAAATGTTTTATATTTAAATATTCTCATATTTTTGTAACTGCTCTTTATGATCAGGGACAAAATAACTTGGACATTTTATTGCTTAGTACCCTTGAAAAATGGTGCTGTCCAATTTTCAAATGGGGAAGTTATTTCGTCCTCATTCCTTACCTCAATACTATACCCTTATGTTCACCATTTCAAGTTTTATGTATGAATTTTTTCGATCTGTGCGGTTACACGTCAGATTGTGCAACACACGAAAAAGAAAAGAATTATCACGAAAGCATGAAATACCGAAAACACGAAAGGGAAGTCTCTGGATGGACTAATGAACTGCTAAAAGATGAACATCGAACATCGAACGTCCAACATCGAATGTTGAATGGGGGGAAAAGACTTATGACCTGGAAGAAAGGCTGCTAATTATTGCAGGAGACGGTATATCAGTATACTTCAGCCTTCAGCCTTTAACCTAAATGGCTAACATACAGAAATAGCCGTTGAATGTTCGGCATTGGATATTCGTTTTTCATTCGATGTTGGACGTTCGATGTTCGATGTTGGACGTTCATCTTTTTTATGTCTTGTTTCGTGTTTTCGTACCTTCGTGTTTTCGTGATTGATTTTGAGTAGTTTTTTAACCGCACAGCTCGAAAAACTGTAGGCACAAAACATCGCCCGTCTGTTCACTTGTCATCTGCCTGCTCCAGGATAAGGCCCTCCGGCAGACTCTCCCCGAAGGCATGGTTTTTCTCTTTTCCTGCAAGAGGAACGGCTTTCCGTAATGGTTCCAGTTTCTTCTCACCGGCCCCTAACACCTGGAGCCAGGTGATTACCTCCTGGCGGAAAGCGGTCTGAAGATCCCTGGTCCTGTCTCCGGTAAGCCTTGCCATGGAGACCGCGGCATTAATAAGCTTCCGGGGTTGCTTCAATTCTTGTTTTTTCAGGGCCTCCAGCCAGGACGATACCTCTCCGGGAGGTACCACCTTATTGGCCGGTCCATAAAGCGGTTGTCTTGAGCCTATGCGAGAAAGTGCCCACAAGGCACCCTGCCACGACCGGTCCTTAACAAGATTTGCGAGAAGTTCCCTCCCGAGCTCTATCTTGCCGGATATCTCAAGTCGTTCGAGGTTGGCGGCAAAGAGCCACATCTCACGCCTCTCCTCCTGAGATATTTTAATAGGCTTTACTTTGGCCCGCTTACGCCTCTTGGACCGTACAGGCAATAAAGCACTTGACATGGTAGAAAATATCTGTGTCTGCTGCCCGGAGCCCAGACCTGCCGCAACCCGCCGCCAGAAGATCCACCACTGAAGCCTTGGCTCCATCTCTTTTGAAAAAACCAGGCCGTCAAAATAAAAAGACCATATCTTTTTGATTCGCCACGGGTCCGTAACCTCGCCGGTCCCGGGACGGAGACAAAAACCTGTCAAGTTATACCATCTGGCCTCGTGTTGCGGGGATCTTCCACGTCCGGCCTTTATGTCGAGTAATGCATCAGCCAGGGCACGCAACAGAGGAAGTGACCACAAGTCCTTCTCCATGCCTATGCACTCTGCCAGACGCCTTGGGAGTTGTGATGGTGCAAGGGCTTTGTCTCCCTTATCCGGCACAAAGCACTTGCGGATTTCTTGCCCGGCCTCCTCCAGGACCTTAAGGTCTTCTTCGGACAACCCCTTCGGCTCTTCCTCCATCTGTTCATCAGATGGGGCCACCCGCACTCCTTCAACCTGAGAGGTTAAATCTGCGCCATTTATTTCTGAATCCCTAAGCTGAAACTGCAGACGCCACCTGTGCGGGCTTTCCTGGGACTCGCAATAGAGTTCCAGTGTCCCTATGGCCGTGACCTTTGCCCCTAATCTGATAGGAATCTGTACATCACGTCCCTTCTTGCCATAACGTAAAACTGTCTGGAGTGGTGGAAGCTCGATAAGGTCTTCGGAATCCACCGGCACCAGATCTCCCACCTTATCTCCCTTACGGGTAGTGGAGCTGTAGAGTGAAAACTTCACTGGTCTGTTTGTCCGGACCCGAAAGGTCTTTAAGACCTCCACCTCTTTTCCTTCCTCTGTCCCCCTCTCCACCAGGCAGACTCCCATAGGGGCCTGGTCCTTCTCATCCAGGGCCACTCCCACGAAGTAGGACCTTGCCATACCTCCGCCCACTCGAAGCCCGAGACCCTGTGTAACCAGTCCGTAATATGTGGCTCCCCAGGATATCGCCAGGTCAAGAGACCTGCTGTCTAAAACCCTGACAGGGCGTCCGGACCAGGATGTCAATATCCCCTTTAGGCGATTTCGTATCAAACCGGGCTTGAGTGCACCCCCGTTAAAGAGCACCACAGTAGGCATCCGGCCTCCGCCCTGCCTTAAGAGAAAACGGGCCAGATGCCTGGTCACAGCCGGATCGCTTACATAGGGAAGCCCCATCTCCCTGAGACCAGTCTCGCCCCTTTCCAGAGAATCGCCTGCTTTAAGATCCACCTCGGGGAAAAAACCTTCGACGAGGACATCATTCACCTGATCCCGGTGAAGATCTGTCATCATTGTGCCGCCAATCAGGGATCGCCCACGGCCAGTAAGTCTGAGTGTGGCTTTTTCCGGCCCCCCATCTTCTAAAAGGGTCTCCTTTGCCTGTCTGCACTGATGATACAGTGCATTCCAACGGGCAGTGTCCAATTCCTGGCTAAGGGCCTTTTCTGCCAAGGCCGCCAGGGAAAGATCCATGTTATCCCCGCCTAAAAGCAGGTGGTCCCCGACTGCCACCCTTTCAAGCTTGGGAGTGTCCGAGTCTCCCTCACAGGAAATCAAGGTAAAGTCAGTCGTACCACCGCCAACATCACATACCAGAAGGAGATCTCCCGGGTGCAGAAAAGTATTCCATTGCCTTTCATGAAAGGAAAGCCATGCATAAAAGGCAGCCAGAGGCTCCTCTAATAAAGTCACGGAAGGTAGACCCGCCTCCTTTGCTGCCCGTACAGTAAGTTCCCTCGCAACCTCGTCAAAGGAAGCCGGCACAGTCAAGACCACCATTTGCGCCTCCAGAGGCTCAGGCATACTATGATCCCAGGCCTCTCTGATATGCTGAAGGTAGCGGGATGACGCGGTAATAGGTGAAACCTTGTCTATCTCGACCCCTACGCCCCACGGAAGAATAGGGGCCTCCCTGTCCACCCCCCCGTGGCACAGCCAGCTCTTGGCTGAAGAGACCAGCCTTCCGGGCACAAGCCCCCCTTGATCCCTGGCAAAGGCGCCGACCGCATAGGTCCTATCAGGGTCCCAGGGAAGGGACGTTGCCCCGGCCTGGAGATCATACTCCCCTGACAGGTAGAGGAATGACGGCAAAGTCGGCCTTTCGGCCACTCGACCTTGGCCTACAATCTGTGGTACGTCAAAGGTGAGTATATTAATGGAACCTGGACTTGCATCATGGAGATCCACATAGCCCATGGCAGAGTTGGTTGTCCCGAGATCGATTCCGACTATATATCTTGCTTTCATGCTCATAGGTTCACACTAAGACAATGAAGAAAAAATTCAACTGTGGTTTGGAGGCATCCTTCATTCTGTAGTTT
>DFBQ01000029.1:4326-9012 GCA_002367355.1 Deltaproteobacteria bacterium UBA3076
TTGAGGTATATTACCCCTAAAAGTGTAAACCACTTTTGGCTTGCTATGAAGAATGCCGGTTTGGATTCCATTATAATGGCTTTAGGATTTTTGCATTGTAATCAAGCATGTTATTATGGCTCGAAGGACAATCATGAAAACCCTAATCGTAGGTATTAGCTAACCAGTTTACGAAATGTCCTGCTCGACCCCGGTGTGATTATGCCTAAAAGAATTGCCTGGCTCGTTCTACTTGCTGTCCTTTCGGCCGTATGCTGCTGCGGTCCGGAGAAGGACGCAGTTGTCTTCTCGGTAGGTGGCGCACCTGCTGAATTGGCTTTCTGGGAAGAACTCATCCGGGATTTTGAAAAGCAGTCCGGAATTCCGGTCGAGCTATTGCGCCAGCCCACCGACACAGACCAGCGGCGGCAGGGGTTGGTCGTCGCCTTGAGCGCCAGCAAGAGCAACCCTGATGTATTCTTGTTGGACGTGGCCTGGCTTGGGCTGTTTACCGCCTCAGAGTGGCTGGAGCCGCTTGGAAGCGATATTGACCAGAGCCCTTTTTTTGCCAGGGTCCTCCAACTTGTCGATATCCACCAGGGAAAGCTCATGGCGCTGCCCGTTTACCTGGACGGCGGGCTTTTATACTACCGCAAGGATCTCTTCGAACAATTCGACCTGCCCGGTCCGCCCAGGACCTGGGAGCAGCTTCTCTCCTATGCCCGAACGGTTCAAAGCAAGATGCGCAAAACCAATCCGGACTTTTACGGTTTTGTCTGGCAGGGTGCCCAATATGAGGGACTCATCTGTAACTTCCTGGAATTCGCCGGCTCAAACGGCGGGTTCATTAATCAAGGGGACCGTATTTGCCTCAACACCCTTAAAAACCGTAGAGCGCTGGCCTTTATGCATGATCTCATCCGGACGCACGGCATCTCGCCGCCAAGCACCTACACTGAAATGAAAGAGGAAGAGACCCGCACCTACTTCCAGTCAGGCAATGCCTTGTTCGAGCGTAACTGGCCATATGCCTGGGCCCTGCATCAAGGCCCGGAATCAGGGGTCCGTGGCAAAATAGGAGTCGCGCCGCTTCCAGCGCTTAAGGATGGTGAGAGCGTCTCCACGCTGGGCGGTTGGCATATCGGCATCTCCAAATTCTCCGATGTCAAGCCCCGGGCCCTAAAGCTGGTAGAATTCATCACTTCGTATGAAACGCAGAAGAAGCTCCTTCTCCATCTCGGCTGGAATCCGGGCCGCAAAGACCTTTACTCCGACCCGGAAGTGCTTGAAGTAGCGCCGCATCTGAGGCAGTTGAGAGCTGTTTTTCAAAACGCCAGGCCAAGACCCATCCTGCCGTACTACACCCAGATCTCGGAAATCGTCCAGCCTCGCATAAACGGCGTACTGGCCGGAAAATATGCGCCTGAAGAGGCGCTTGCTGCGGCCGAGCAAGAGATTGCGACCCTCCTGGAGCGCTATGATACCAAATGAAGACAGAGCGCCTTAAGAAATCATCTTTCCACCTGCCGGGCAGACCGGCCCGGGTGCCTGCACTGGACAGGGAGCAATGGATTGCCCTTGGGTTTATGGTCCCGCTTCTTCTGTTCGTGGTGTTGTTCATTCTGGTTCCGGTCTTAGGCACACTGGTGGACAGTTTTTTCCTGGATGTAACATATCTGCCAAAGAGATTCCTCGGTCTTGAGAATTATGGCTGGCTCCTTCGCGATCCTGGATTCTGGCAGTCGGTTCGGTTCACGTGCCTTTTCGTGGTGGTCTCCGTGCCGCTTGAGATCGCGCTGGGGCTCATGATTGCGCTGGTGCTCAACGAACAGTTACCCATGCGGGGGCTTTTGCGGGCCTGCGTCCTCATACCCTGGGCCATCCCGGCGGCTGTTTCCGGCCGGGTCTTCGAGCTGATTTACAATTACAGTTTCGGTGCGGCCAATTATCTATTCCGCGTGCTGCATCTGACAGAGAGGCCTGTCAACTGGCTCGGGAGCGAGGCCGGGGCCTTCCTTGCCCTGGTGGTGGCAGATAGCTGGAAGACCACGCCCTTTGCGGCTATTATCCTGTTGGCCGGTCTTTCTTCCATCCCGGACGATTTATACCGACAGGCCAAGGTCGACCGGGCCACCTTTATACAGAGGTTCAGTAGAATCACTCTGCCCTTGCTCAAACCGGTGCTGATAGTGACGCTATTGTTTCGCACCATAGATGCGCTTCGCGTATTTGACGTGATTTACGTCCTGACAGGCGGCGGTCCGGGTGGAACCACCACATCGCTTTCGCTGTTCGGGTATCATTATTTCTCGGCAGGCGATTTTGGCTACGGGTCTGCGGTGAGCGTGATATTATTCCTTCTGGCCTTTGCCTTATCAATAATTTATGTCAAGCTGGGGCATTTCGAGCGTGAAGTGTCATGAAGGAAGAGCGGCTCAAAAAGATATTACTGGCCCTCGGCGCCCTGCTGACAGTTCTCTTTTGTCTGTCACCGTTCTTTTATATGGCACTTACAGGCCTGAGCCTGCATCCGGACTTTCTTCTGCCTGACAGGCCCTTATGTATCACCCTTTCACATTTTCACACGGTGGTAGCCTCGGATTCAGTACATTTTGTGGCGTTCCTGCGAAACAGCCTGATCATTTCAACAGCAAGCGCGGTCATTTGCGTGTTCATCGCCTCCCTGGCAGCTTACGCCATAACCCGCCTTCCCGTGCCCGGAAAGGTATTCCTGATGTTCCTGGTCCTGGCTGTATCCATGTTCCCGCCGGTGAGTCTGGTCAGTTATCTCTTCAAGCTCATGTCTGCGCTTGGCTGGATCAACACTTACCAGGGTCTGATCTTCCCGTATGTGGCCTGGACATTGCCCCTTTCGCTGTGGATCCTTATAAGCTACTTTGCACAGGTCCCGAAGGATCTGGACAGGGCCGGGCTTATCGACGGCTGCTCAAGGCTGCAGATCCTGGTCAAGATCATCTTTCCGGTCGCAGCTCCGGGTATTTTTTCCACAATGCTTTTGGCATTCGTTTTCGCATTCAACGAGTTTCTGTTTGCCCTGATGCTCACTACGGATCATTCCGCAAGGACGGTCCCGGTAGGTATCGCGCTGTTCGAGGGACTGTACGGTCAGATCCCCTGGGGCGAAATCATGGCAGCGACAACAATCACTACGATTCCAGTGGTGATCCTGACCCTGATGTTTCAACGCCGCATCATTCAGGGTCTGACACGGGGGGCGGTAAAGGGATGAGACTTACTTTTCAACATGTGAGCAAGCGGTTCATGACCATGCGGGGCGCTGTGGATGCGGTCCGGGACATCAGTCTCGAGGTCGAAGACGGCGAGTTTTTCGCCATCCTCGGCCCCAGCGGCTGCGGCAAGTCCACGCTCCTGAACCTGGCGGCCGGTCTTGAAAAACCGACTGCCGGTGAAATCCGCTTCGACGACAGAGTTGTCGCCTCACCCAAGAGACGCATTTTTCTTCCGCCCAGGAATCGCAATGTGGCCATGGTCTTTCAAAGCTACGCCCTGTATCCGCACCTGAACGTCTTTGACAACATCGCCTTTCCATTGCGAATAGCCAGAGAAAAGGACGCCCACATCAAAAAGGCAGTAAAGAGAGTTGCCGAAATGCTCGGCATTGAAAACCTGCTTGAGCGGAAACCGGCTGAGCTCTCCGGAGGCCAGCGGCAGAGGGTGTCCATTGCCAGGGCCCTTGTCCGCCGGCCCGAGGTGTTCCTGCTTGACGAGCCTCTTTCCAACCTGGACGCCCAACTGCGCACCGGCACACGCGCCGAGCTAAAACGCCTGCAACGGGAATTGAAGATCACCACGCTGTATGTCACCCACGACCAGACCGAAGCCATGACCCTGGGTGATAGGATAGCCCTATTAAAGGACGGATCGCTCGTGCAGGCCGGGACACCTGAAGAGATGTACGAACAGCCCAAGACCACTTTTGCAGCAACATTCATCGGGTCCCCGCCCATGAACCTTATCCCGGCACAAATTAAAGAAAAAGATAGCCAGATCACACTCGCCTTTGGTGACGCCACGGTAATTTTGCCCAGTCAAAAGGCCGACCAGGCAAAACAGCTCAAGAAACAACAAGTCCTCATGGGCATCCGCCCCGAGCATGTCACGTTGCGCGGTGAATCTGACGGCCAAACGCTCTCAGGCACCGTGACCGCCATCGAGCCACTCGGGCGGGAGGCCCTGTTACACATCAGCACAGAGTGTTGCCACATCCTTGTCCTGACCCCCAAAAAGGATCTCAAGACAGATGAGAGAGTCCACGTCTGTTTCGATCCCAACCGCGTACATCTTTTCGGTCCCGGACAACAAAAGGAGGATTGATTCTGCTGAAAATACCCCATCTGCTGCGTTGCATAAGAGCTGAAATCTGAAGCTGAAAGCTGAAAGGGGTTAATTACGATAGCTTTTTGACCTTTGACCTTTGACCTGATTTCAGCGCCTTGCATCTGAAGCATTTTGAGCAGAATCATATTTCAGACTTTTTGCAGTGTAATCAGGATTGAGAAAGTAAGATCGAATAATAACGGAGATGAACCCGGATTATGCAGTTGCCGAGCTTTCGGTATTTGAAGTGCATAATTCAGGATGAAAGAAGCATTAGCTCTAAACCTTGCTACCGAAATAGAAGCCGAGGGAAGTATTCCCGGTTTGTCCACACATTATAACTGTCCA
>DFBQ01000118.1:0-1579 GCA_002367355.1 Deltaproteobacteria bacterium UBA3076
TTGCATTCTTTTATAAAAGTGGTATGCTTTTGATAAATTTATTTTTAAAAGTAGAGTACTTTTATGAATTTTTTAGAAAGATTGCTCCATTCCTCCCCATGGTGGGCTGATACGGACTGGGAACAAAGGGATATGTCGTTAAAGTCGGCCAGGTCGGCTGGATTTAATTTTAGGCACCTTGATCCTTCAGACCGCGCATCAGAAAACATGCCTCCTGGCTCGATCAGCATCATAAGAGGCCCCCGCCAAGTGGGCAAGACGACGGAATTGAAATTGCTGGTTGCAGATCTGATCTCACAGGACATCCTCCCCCGCAATATTGCCTATTATTCCTGCGATGACATAGTCCACTTCCGCGAATTGATATCCCTGGTAGAAACCTTTGTAGGTACTCTTAAGGGCACAGGATATCTCTTGCTGGATGAGATTACTTCGGTCAAGAATTGGCCCAGGGCTATCAAATCCCTGGCGGATGCCGGCAGGCTGGGAAATGTATATCTCCTTCTTACAGGATCATCCGCTGTAGAAATAAAACGTGGATATGAACGTATGCCGGGAAGAAGAAAAAAGGGGTTTGACAGGGCCTTCCTACCCATGAGCTTTACAGATTTCTGCCGCGCCTTCCACTGTGAAATGTATAAGACAAGTCTGTTCCACATACTTTCTGACGAATCGGCATTCAGGGCCTATGAGATCGAGGCATACCATGTCAAAAAAGAGCTTTCCGCATGTCTACACATGTATCTCAAGTGGGGAGGCTTTCCCATGGTTGTCCGGGACCTGGTTAACCATAGTTCTGTAGCCGAGGAAACTCTCAGTGTTTATCGCTCAGTAATATTCAGCGAGTTTGAAAAACAGCGCAGACAGATCTCGGTGCTATTAAGTCTTTTGAGAAAGATGTATTCAGTTCTTTCAACTCCGATAAGTTACAGCGCGCTTTCCCAGGATACCGGCTGCAGTTCAGCGGCAGTTGTGCAGGCTTACACGGAAATATTATCAGGGGCGTTCCTGGGATTTGTGTTGCCTTGCCTGAACCTGGAACGAAGATTGCCGTATCCAAAACGTCAAAAGAAATTTTACGCGGTGGATCCGGTTATATGGCAGATTGTCGCACAAGGCACCGGCCTCTCTCCCCTTGACAGTGCGACCAAGGCTGAGGAGGCTGTGGCTGTGCATCTCGTTCGTCCTTTCGCAAACACCTGGGCGGCACTCGGCTTTATAGACAGTCTATACTACTGGCGATCCCGCAAGGGGAAAGAGGTGGATTTCGTGTTTTACCTTGCCCAGGGAACAGAACCCTTTGGAGTGGAAGTCAAATACCAGGGACGCTTATCAGGTTGGGATGAACAGAGTATTCAGAAAGGAATCGGCCAGGGGCTCCTGGTGACCCGGGATTCCTTTAAATGGGGCAAAGTATGCCATATTCCCCTGTGGGCCTTCCTGCTCTTATACATGGAAGAATAGGATTCCGTTTCTGCATTTGTTTCTCCAGTAATAGCTTGAGAATAAGACGTATTTCAGTTCTATTATATCTAAATTGAGCGATTAGCGGTTAGCCATTAGCGTTTAGCTTTGAAAA
>DFBQ01000118.1:1599-3719 GCA_002367355.1 Deltaproteobacteria bacterium UBA3076
AAACTAATAGCTAACCGCTAAAGGCTAATCGCTTAATTTAGGTTATAATAAAAGGCTGCTGGCTACCTGGCAGGGAGAGAATAATTACACTCGGGGAGATTTTTCAGAATGCGACAATACGTAGTGGATGAACTCAGAGCAGATGAAGTTGAAAAAATTAAAGAATACCTGGACGAGCACTGTGATCTTTCAGATATGGTGGGCCTTTACTGGCTTAAAATGCCAGACGATATCCTTTCTCCAACACAGTATGAACACAAGAGCTGTCAGCCCCACTGCGCAGCCATAGAGCTGGGAGACAAATGGGTAAAATTTGAGATGCTGGTTAGAAGCCGTCAGAAGATAAGATGTGAATGTGTGAGTTATGCAACTACTCAACAAAGGACATTTTTGTTGTCCTTTGTCGATAATCTTCTGGACCAGACAGGGATAAGAATCTGAGTAACCGTTCAGAGGTTCAGAGTTCAAGGGTTCAGGGCTTACGGAAAAAATGAACATCGAACATCGAACGTCCAACATCGAATATTGAATGGGAAAAGATGAAGAAACAGACTTATGGCCTGGAAGAAAGGCTGCTAATTAAAAAACCTGTAACTTCTCAATAAGTCTGGGTACCAGTCACTGGATTCCCGCCTTCGCCTGTCTGCGTGCGACGCACAGGCAGGCGGGAATGACGATTGGGTGTGAACGCCTGTCATTCCCGCGAAGGCGGGAATCCAGAGGATAGTCGCAAAATATGATTTGTCCGGACTTATTGAGAAGTTACATAGCGAGTATCAAAACGGCTGAAAAGAAACAGAAATAGCCATTGAATGTTCGGTATTGGATATTCGTTTTTCATTCGATGTTGGACGTTCGATGTTCGATGTTCGACGTTCATCTTTCAATGTAACCTCTGAACCTTTACAGAAAGGAGCGTGGAGATGCCTCAACTCAACATTGACTGTGAAGGCCCCATAACCCAGAATGACAATGCCTATGAGCTTTGTGACGACCTGATACCTGAAGGAGGAATTTTCTTTGCCAGAGTCAGCAAATACGACGATTACCTTGCAGATATAGAGAAAAGGCAGGGCTACAAGGCAGGGGATACCCTAAAAGTGGTTCTTCCTTTTTTAATGGGTTGCGGGGCTACCAATAAGAAAATGGAAGAATTTTCTGAAAGGACCTTGATGCTCCTTCCGGGGGCAAGGGATATGCTTCCCAAGGTAGCCGGTATGATGCCTACCTTTATCATAAGCACAAGTTATTGCCCGTATCTCCAGGCTCTCTGCAAGGTGACCGGTTTTCCTGAAGATCAGGTCTACTGCACTTCTCTGGACTTGGACCAATATGAACTCACGGGACAAGAACAAAACAGACTTGAGGAGCTGGCTTCGGAGATTGCCGGCCAACCCCTTCTTTCCTGGCCTGAAGAGGCAGAGAATGTCAGAGATCTCAGCAATGAGAACCAGGCACTGGTGAGCCGTCTGGATACCATATTTTGGGAAGAGATCCCAAAAATGCGGATCGGGAAAATACTGTCCGATGTAAACCCGGTTGGTGGCTTTGAAAAGGCAAGGGCTGTTGAAGATAGCCTCAAAAAGACAGGGCTCACCTTATCAGAAGTGCTCTATGTAGGAGACAGTATTACCGATGTACAGGCCCTGGAGCTGATTAAAAACGCAGAAGGTATGGCCATTTCCTTTAACGGGAACCGCTATTCCATAAAGGCGGCCAAGTGGGCATGCATGTGTGGTAACACCGCAATCATCGGGGGCATTGCCAGGCTCTTGACCCTGAATGGTATGGAAGCCATGGATGAGCTCATGGCAGACATGGATAGTGACCAGGCTGAAGGGACAGGCTTTCTGGATGCCTTGGCCTCAATGGGGGTTGAACCTGTCTTCCTTGAGCCGCTCCGGCTGCTCAGAGACAAAGACGCTCCAAGAATCTTCCTCGTCAATAGTACTAACATCTCTGATGTAATAAAAGACAGTGAATACATGAGGAAAAACGTAAGGGGCCTCAGTGTCGGAGAACTTGGATAGAATTACATGTAGGGTATTTAGGCTGAAGGTTGAAGGCTGAAGTATATCAATCCTCTCGCAACGCTCAAACGCCCTAAGTTTCGTCCCTAA
>DFBQ01000074.1:0-1075 GCA_002367355.1 Deltaproteobacteria bacterium UBA3076
AGGCGGGAATCCAGTGGATAGTCGCAAAATATGATTTGCCCGGACTTATTGAGAAATTACTTTTTTCGATCGTTTTTTCACCTGCGAAACTTCAATTATTATACCAGATAACAGGATGGCATGCATAGTCAAGCCGTAATTATTCACTCCCTTCTGGGCAATGATGCCTTCTCAAGCCGGACACGGTTGCCTAAAAAACATTGGACCACCCCCTGGGTCGTTGGAGTGAGGTCAGAGACAAAAAAACGATCTTCCTGGCCACGTGATTTCTCAGACAGTTGATTTCCTGCCTCAAGGTACGAATAAACCGCACGTGCTATTTCAGCAGAAGGGTCTACTATTTTCACATTCTTTCCAATTTTTTCCTGGATTATTTGTTTAAGAAGTGGATAATGGGTACATCCAAGGATCAGGGTATCTATCTGCCGGTTTTTTAAAGGCCTGAGATACTTTTTAACTATCATGCGACTTTCCCTGGCCTTGAGCCATCCTTCCTCCACCAAGGGCACCAGAAGAGGACATGCCTGGCTGTATACCTTTGCATCGGACAGACGTGCATGGATCGCTTTTTCGTATACACCGCTTGTCACTGTAGCCCTTGTACCTATTAAGCCGATGATTTTTCGTCTGGTAAGGGCCAATGCCTGTTCTATAGAGGGGGTTACGACTTCAAATATTGGTTCAGAAAATTCCTGCTTTAAGGTTGAGGTGGCAGTACTGGCTGCGCTGTGGCAGGCGATCACTAATATCCCGGCTCCGTGCTCCAGCAGGAATCTGGTATCTTCCCTGGCATATTGAATGATTGTTTCCGGGCTTTTGGTTCCATAGGGGGTCCGCGCAGTGTCTCCAAAATAGATAAGGGGCTGGGTCGGCAATAACTGTTTGAGCTCGCGGACTACTGTAAGCCCACCAATACCTGAGTCGAAAACGCCTATAGTTATACTCATTATGAAAAGGTTGCCTCTAATTATGGTTTTCGTAGACCGGATTATAAAGCAAACTCTTTACATTTCATAACACTTCCCATCTTTCCGCTTGACAATCCGTGGAATATTAGGCATCCTTCATTTTGTAG
>DFBQ01000074.1:1162-8606 GCA_002367355.1 Deltaproteobacteria bacterium UBA3076
GGCTTGATATGAAGGATGCCGAATATTAATTTACATAATTGTTATACATTAAAAGCGATATTAACAGGCAAGAATATATGTGCCGGGCAACCCGCCCAAAGGCGATTATTTACCATATAAAAAATACCATTACGACATACGAACCAAAAGATCAATGGTGTGGATCGCCGTGCCGCACTCGGGAATCAGCCACATACAAGATTCGGTCTTTTGCGGTTCCTCGAAGCGTTTGATAGACTATCACAAGGTGGTTCGCATCGCCGGGATTTCATGTTTTCCAGGGGGGATAAGACAGCCCTTGTCATGATCTATAATTTTAATATTATAAAATACTTTGTGTTGAAATGGTATAAAAAAAGTACTTTCCCTTGTAATGGTTTTGATCACCAAAAAATCAAACCGAAATGAGAAGTGCCATTAATGTAGAAGTCAGCGTACCGGAAGTCGGAAGCAGTAGAGATCTTCGCGATTGAGGCTATTTGCAGGACATGTGACCTGATAAATTGTATGATTCATGCAAGAAAGGTGATCTAATATGAGAAGCGATGAACAGATCGAGACCTCAATTATGAGCCTTGGCCCAGCCAAGATCCCTTCTCTCCTTCGGACCCGAGCAAAGGGCGCTGGAACTGGGTGCTTTGTATCGGAAAAAGACCGGGTTCTGGTGAACTTACTTGTGGATAATCTCAAAAAGACTATAGAGCGTGGCAAAGAACCTCTATCCTTTGAACTGGCAGGCCCTCGAAGTAAGATATTTTTTGATCCCACGAAACTGCGGTGTGCAGTGGTAAGTTGCGGCGGGCTCTGCCCGGGCGTAAACGATGTGATTCGTGCGATCGTGCTGGCGCTCTATTACAACTATGGTCTCCGCAATATTTACGGCATCCGATATGGATTACAGGGTTTTATTTCCTCTTACGGTCATGACATAATGGATCTTACACCCGAATCTGTGGCCCACGTCCACGAGAGGGGAGGGACGATCCTTGGCTCTTCGAGGGGACCACAGGATATTGAAAGCATCGTGGATTCTATAGAGCGGATGAATGTGGGGCTCCTTTTTACCATTGGCGGAGATGGCACCATGATTGCTTCTGCAAAGATTGCGGACGAAATCAACAAGAGAGGTTTAAAAATTGGTGTTGTAAGTATACCAAAAACCATTGACAATGACATCTACCTGGTCGATCGCTCGTTTGGCTTTGAGACGGCTGTGAGTATAGCGGTTGATGTCATAGGCGGTGCCCATAATGAAGCCATCAGTGCTCCGAACGGAGTGGGGCTGGTGAAAGTCATGGGCCGTCATTCAGGGTTTATTGCAGCAGCGGCCACTTTGGCGATGCCAGATGTAAACTTTGTCCTTATCCCGGAATCAGACTTTGAATTAGAAGGGCCGACAGGTCTGCTGGAAGCCCTGAAAGAACGCTTAATCCTCAGAAGGCACGCCGTGATTGTAGTGGCAGAAGGGACGGGTCAAAACTTTTTTGGCAACAGTGAGCAGCAACGCGATGCCTCCGGAAACATCAAGCTTCATGACATTGGCGTCTTCCTGAAGAAGGCCATTACCGATTATTCCGAAGAACAGGGAATGGAGATTAACCTCAAATATATTGACCCCAGTTACACGATCCGAAGCGCTTCTGCCAATGCCAACGATCATCTCTTGTGTGGCTTTCTGGCCCGCAGTGCGGTTCATGCCGGCATGGCTGGCAAGACCAAAATGCTGGTGGCCCTGTGCAACAATCAGATTGTCCACATCCCCTTGGAGGCGTCGATAGGAAAGCGAAAGCAAGTGGATATCTATGGAGATATGTGGATGAGTGTCCTGGAGACAACAGGCCAGTCATCCCTGAATAATTGGAATGCAGGTGACAACCTACAAGGCTCATTGCGCAAAAACAGGGATAATACGCCACTTGGCGTTGAGTAGTTTCGTATGAAAGAACTCAGCAAAGGAGAGTAAGATGGAAGAGAAAATCACATTCAGTGTCATCAAGGCCGATGTGGGGGGCTTTGTCGGGCATTCTGCCATGCACAGCGACCTGATTGAGGAGGCAAAGCGTCGCCTGGGAGCCGTACAAGAGCAAGGGATGATTGTGGATTTTCATGTCACCGCCTGCGGCGACGACCTGCAGCTCATCATGACTCACCACAAAGGGATAGATAACGAAGAGATCCATCAACTGGCATGGGAGGTCTTTGAGGCCTGTACAGAGGTAGCAAAGGGCCTTAAGCTATATGGTGCGGGGCAGGACCTCCTGGCAGATGCCTTTAGCGGCAACGTCAAGGGCATGGGCCCCGGCGTGGCCGAGATGGAGTTCGCAGAGCGTAAGTCCGAGCCGATCATTGTCTACATGGCCGACAAGACCTCAGCGGGGGCGTGGAACCTGCCCCTTTACAAGATGTTTGCGGATCCGTTCAACACCGCCGGGCTTATCATTGCCCCGAGCATGCATGTCGGCTTCCGTTTTGAGGTCCATGACGTCAAAGCAAAAAAGCGTATTTTTTTTGATACCCCTGAGGAGATCTATGACCTGCTGGTCTTCATTGGTGCCACGGGGCGGTATTTGATCAAGGCAGTGTATACAAAGGACGGCGAAATCGCTTCTGTCTCGTCAACTCAGCGATTGGCACTCATCGCCGGCAAATATGTGGGCAAGGATGACCCGGTATGTGTGGTGCGCTGCCAGAGCAAGTTCCCGGCAGTGGGGGAGGTTTTGGAGCCCTTTACCATGCCCCACATTGTTCAAGGCTGGATGCGCGGGTCCCATTACGGTCCCTTGATGCCCGTAGCAGTGCATCAGGCGACACCTAGCCGCTTCGACGGCCCCCCTCGCGTGATTGCCCTGGGCTTCCAAGTCGCCTATGGTCGCCTGATAGGTCCCCGCGATATGTTTGATGACCCTGGCTTCAACGAGGCTCGCCGATTGTGCAACACCTTAGCCGACCAACTGCGCTGTCATGGGCCGTTTGAGCCGCATCGCCTGCCGATGGAGGAGATGGAGTACACAACCCTCCCGCAGGTGATGGAAAAACTGGGGGATCGATGGGAGGATTTGCCAGAGGAGTAGTGCCCTGACAGAAAAAAACGATCTTCCTGGCCCTTGTGAGCCACCTTTCTCTACCAGATGCATCAAAAGAGGACATGCCTGGCTGTATACCTTAGCATCAGAGAGGTGTGAATGTATTGCCTTTTTGTATACGCCACTTGTCACAGCAGCCCTGGTACCTATTAAGCCGATGAATCCTCGCGAAGGGTTTACAGCCTCGAATATAGCTACTGAGAACTCCTGCCTCAGGGTTAAGGTGGCAGTTCTGGCTGCGCTGTGACAACCATTTTTGGTTAAGCGTACTGGAATCTACCGGGCAATCTTCCCTGAAAAATGAATAGGTGGCCCTGTTAGGAGGAGAAACATGCAAAGTCGGAAGATATTAGGTTTTTTCCTGGTCCTTATTATATTTATTGGGATTTTTCCTGCCTGTAGCACTCCTGAAGAGAAAAAGGACAAACATTTTGAAAGAGGGATGAACTATTTCCAGGAGGAAAAATACAAAGAAGCGGTAATTGAGTTCAAAAATGTTGTTCAGATTGATCCCAAGTATGGTCCTGGTCATTACCAAATGGCCTTGGCTTATTTGAAGATTGGAAGTCTGCGAGATGCCTTTCCCGAGCTTCAGAAGACCGTGGATGTAGACCCGGACAATGCCGATGCCCGCCTGAAGTTTGCCCAGATATTGTTTCTTTCAAAAAAGATCGACGAGGCGGAAAAGCATGTGGAAGTGCTGCTTTCCAAGGATCCGTCAAATGTTGATGCCTTACTGTTAAAAGGAGCATTATTACTTCACCGGGAGAAACTGGATGATGCCATTTCTGTCTTCAGAAAAGCAGAGGATCAGGCACCTGATAACAGCAAGGTCTATATGGCCCTGGCAAGGGCATACTCCCAAAAAAAGGACCTGAATCAGGCAGAACTTTTTCTGAAAAAGGCCTTATCTGTCAGCGAGAAGGGAATGGGCCGAGCGCAATCGAGGCTTGCCCTGTCTTCACTCTATGAATCCACAGGACAGGAAAAAAAGGCAGAAGAAGAGATTAAAATTATTATTGGAGAAAATCCTGATGATGTGGATGCCCTGTTGATAATGGCCGGTTTCTATGTGCGAAACGGCCGGGATGCAGAGGCGGAATCAACACTTCAACAGGCAATAGACCTTTTCCCAGAGGCAACAGCTCCCCTGTTGGTCTTTTCCGAACTCCAGGTCAAAAAGGGGCATAAAGACAAGGCCGTGATTACCCTTGAGAAGGCCCTCAAATTGTCTCCGGATAATGCAAACATCAAGGCAAAATTAGCTGACCTCAAATATGATCAAGGGAAATTTGAGGAAGCCGGATCCCTGACTGAGGAAGCGTTAAAAGAGAATTCTATCCATCCCATTGCCCTGCTGGTAAAGGCGAAACTTGCCCTGAAAGACAAAGATTTAAAGACTGCAATTGGTTCACTGGGAGAAATCCTTGACCGGCAGCCCGGAAACCCGAAGGCGCTGTACTACAGGGGGCTTGCTTATCTGGGTTCGGGAGAACTCTCTAAAGCAGAAGATGATCTGCAAAAGCTGGTCTCAAGACAACCAGGATTTTTAAAGGCCAGATTGTTGCTTGCTGAAGTGGCCCTGAGAGAGCGCAAACCTGAAATAGTCACAGAGCAGACTGAGCTGATATTAGCGCGCATTCCGGATGAACTAAAGGCCCTGATTCTCCATGCTTCTGCTGCCTTGATGAACAAGGATTTAAAGACCGCTGAAAAAGACCTGCACAGAGCACTTAAGGCATCTCCGGATGACGTGTCCGCCCGCTATCTCCTGGGCAGAACATATATGGCGCAAAAGGAGATTGAAAAAGCAAAAGAGTCTTTTAGGGGATTGCTATCGGAAAATCCCGGTCACCTTCCTGCGCTGACGTCTCTGGTGGCTCTTTATACATACGAAAAACAGCCGGATAAGGCACTTGGTCTTTGCGATGAAATGAGGAAAAAGCAGCCGGATAATGCGGCGATAGCCATGGTTCAGGGAAGACTACTTCTGCAGACCGGGCGTGCAGATCAGGCGGAAGCCGCTTTTAAAGATGCCATGGAGTTGAATCCTGATCTCATAGGACCTTATGTCTCTCTGGCAAAAATTTATATATCAAGGGGCAAGGCAGAGGAAGCAATTTCCCAGTACGAGATTCTCCTGGAAAAGAATCCCAGGCTTGTAAGCGCTTATATGGCTATAGGCACCATAGAAGAACAGATAGGGCATTATGATAAGGCAGAGGAGGCCTATATGCATGCCCTGGAAATTAAACGGGATTTTGCCCCGGCTGCAAATAATCTGGCATGGCTGCTGGCGGAAAAAAAGCACGATCTGGACAAGGCCTTTATCTATGCGCAGAAGGCCAAGGCCGCAGCTCCTGAACAACCGGCTATTCTGGATACTGTTGGTTGGATACTCACGAAAAGAGGGAGCTACGAGCTTGCCATGTCAAACTTCGAAGAGGCCATTCAGAAATGGCCGAATCAGCCTACCATTCGCTATCATATGGCAGTGGCTTTGAAGGGGATGAAAAAGACTGGTGCCGCAAAAGAGGAGCTTAAAAAGGCGATCAACACAAAAGAAGAATTCCCCGAAATTGAAGATGCCAGGAGGCTACTGGAAGAGCTGTCGTGATCGACTTTCGCAGTCTTAGTCGAAGCGACCTCGAAATATGGGCAAGAGGTCTGGGCCTGCCTGCCTTCAGGGGCCGGCAGCTCTTTAGCTGGCTTTGGAAGCCCGGGTTCCGGGACTTCTCCCAAATGACCGACTTTCCCAAGGCCCTGAGGGGAAAGGCTGCCCAAAAGGGCCTGCTTACCAACCTTAAGCTTGTGGCAGACCAACGTTCTGTTGATGGCACGAGCAAACTGGCATGGAGACTGCCGGATGGTTTAGTGGTGGAAAGCGTTGTGATCCCTGAACGGGGCCACAAGACCCTTTGCATATCCAGCCAGGTCGGGTGTGCTATGGGGTGCAGGTTTTGTCATACTGCCAGAATGGGGTTTCGTCGTCACCTTATCCCTTCAGAGATCGTGGGGCAGGTACTCGCCGCAATAGAACATATTGAAGAAAAGGAACAGCTCAAAAATCTCGTATTCATGGGGATGGGAGAGCCCCTTGCAAACTACGGGAATGTCTTAAAATCCATTTACATACTGGCTGATGACCTTGGGCTAAACTTCTCATTGCGCAGGATGACCGTGTCCACCTGTGGTCTGATCCCTGAGATATTGCGTCTTGGTCAAGACACAGATGTAGGCCTTGCGATCTCCCTGAATGCCCCAGATGATGAGACGCGGGATAAGATAATGCCCATTAACAGGCGCTATCCCCTTCCACAGCTCATTGAGGCATGTAGAAATTATCGGCTTTCCCGCAGGAGGCGAATTACTTTTGAATATCTTCTCCTTGCCGGTGTGAATGACAGCGTCGAACAGGCAATTTCACTTGCAAAACTTCTCAAGGGAATCCCTTCAAAAATCAACTTGATACCTTACAACGAAAGCAGTGATATTCCCTTCAAACGCCCAATCCACGAACAGGTTCTGGCATTCCAGCAAGTACTCAAAGAGGCCAACTACACTGCCATCATTAGAAAGAGCAAGGGGCGAGACATATCCGCCGCCTGCGGTCAGCTTTATGCAGAAATAGAGGCCTAAATAATCATTGGTAAAATTTTAGCTAAAGATTCAGATAAACGATATTTGGCGAGGTCATCATACGGCGTAGGATCTCTGTTGACAATTATAACAGGCTTTCCATTTGAACAAGCAACATCAACAAAAGAATTGGCTGGAAATACTTGAAGCGAGGTCCCCAGTGACATAAATAAATCACACTCCCTCGAAGCCTTTTCTGCAATTACCAGATGCTCAGGATTTAGACCCTGACCAAAGGATACGGTATTTGGTTTAAGGAGTCCCCCGCACACCTCACATTTTGGTTCAACTTCACCCCCATCAATCCTTTCAAGTACAGGCTTAATGTCAATAACTCTATTACAGGATAAACAAATTGCTTCCCTGTTAGTTCCATGGAGCCTGACAATTCTTTTTTTGTCTACTCCTCCCTTCTCATGCAGTCCGTCAATATTCTGAGTCAACAGCCAAAAGAGTTTTCCCTGTTGATCCAATTTACCAATTGCCGAATGAGCATGGTTTGGTTTTGCTTTAAGCATCGAAGGAATAGTTTCACTTTTATATTTCCAATAATATATTCGTTTTTCTCTATCACTGATAAATTCCTGGATTGTAACAGTTTTATATTTGCTCCAGACACCTCCCGGACTTCTAAAATCAGATATTCCAGATTCAGTAGACATCCCCGCTCCGGTAAGGATAGTAATTTTATTTGATTCTTGGGCATCCTTCATTTTGTAGTT
>DFBQ01000074.1:8666-8832 GCA_002367355.1 Deltaproteobacteria bacterium UBA3076
GGCTTGATATGAAGGATGCCGATTCTTGGATTAATTCTTTAATGTTTTCTAAACTCATCTTAGGATCATACAGGAAATTGTCTCGCCCTGCTTGTTTGTTATCTTGCCAATTCACTGAATTTGGAGTAAACAGTCTCACTTGAACCTGAATTGAGCGATTAGCTGT
>DFBQ01000074.1:8884-9574 GCA_002367355.1 Deltaproteobacteria bacterium UBA3076
CATTAAACTAATAGCTAACCGCTCGAAATAGGTTGATTGGAGTTGATTGGTGGAGTTTTAAATTTGATGTATTAGAGGGAATGAATTATGGAATGTATTACAAATAAGCCAGGGGCCCAGTGCAAGTTTATGAGTCAAAATGGTTGCAAGTATTTGGGCGGGGCCTGCTTTGAAATAGTTGAGCAGTGTGAGGGCTGTGCAAGAGTTGTAAACTATGATACGGGCAATTTTTGTTCAGTTTACCCGCATCCGGCAATGAAGTGGCGAAAGGGCATCTGCAACTTTGCAACTCATGTGAAGAAGGAAGTCCCAAAAGACGCTACCGGCAGGAAAATCAATCCTCTCAAGGCGGCAAAGCGCGCTTCAAGAGGGTATTAGGAGATACATGCCTATTTCTTGATGTTTGCATCCATACAAGTTGCGGGGCGACCTTACTATTTGTTTGCTCGTTTTTGCTTGGTTCAGCCAAACCCATTCGGTCTGTTTATCTCTTCCTTCTGAGACCATATTCTTGGCATATGAAAGGTATACTGACATGGCATTCTTTAAGCCTTTTTTGGCTGAAATTTTGCCAATTCGTCTCTCAGCCGTCTTCCAAGGTTTCTCAAATTTCAGGTCGCTGTAGAAAGGACTTGCTGTGGATTCCGTAAGCGTTTACAGGGCACCGAATCTGCTTTGTTGTCGGGCACT
>DFBQ01000074.1:9588-9731 GCA_002367355.1 Deltaproteobacteria bacterium UBA3076
TGAAGTACAGGAAGTACGTCTGCGTAACCTCCGCCTCGCATCTGCAGTACCCTGTAAACGCTTACAGTTCGGTGGGTGCGGTAAAACGGGCGTTGTAACCCCGTGAACGGTTACTTGATTTCGGCATCCTTCATCCTGTAGCT
>DFBQ01000074.1:9860-14706 GCA_002367355.1 Deltaproteobacteria bacterium UBA3076
TTGGCTTGATATGAAGGATGCCTTGATTTCTAATGCTTTTTCTGTATTCCAGGCATTGCCTATTAACCAGAAGGAGCAATAGTGTCACCGTTACAATTGTTACGATCATGTTTGAAGAAGGCAGTCTTTCGCAGTTCGTGTAAGAATTCTTCCAAATATGCACAAGACCGGGATGAACCGCACTGGGTTGAGTTTTCTAGTGCAGAGATGCAAGGGACTGTGCCGGCAGTGTTGGACGAACAGCCCGTTGAAATGGCCGTAAAGCCCCTTAAACGTAAGTTGCAGAAGATGGCTCAGATTCAGGAAATGGGCTTCGAGGACCTCACAGACAGGCTGACTCGAATCGAGACGGCCTTGGAGGCTAAAACCCGGCAAACTGTTAATGCATCGTCCGGTGGTCTCACTGCAGAACAATCTCATGACCTTATTGCCTTGGCTGATAGTCTTTTCTATATCTTGAAACAATTTGATGATCCGGATACCTTGCGTATCTTAAAAGAGCGCATTGATGCGGTCCTGGTTGCATTTGGCCTCAGCATGCTTCCGTTGGAGGATATTCCTTTTGATGACCGGCATCATGAGGTAAGAGAGGTTGGATCTGATCCACAGCGGCCGAACATCTGGATCCTTCAGACGCTCAGGCCGGGTTACTTATATAATGGCAGACTTTTACGTCCTGCCTGGGTAGTTGTAAATCGACTGGATAACCAATGAGCCATTTGACCAACTTTGAAGTATAAGCGAAGGTGATTTCTCATGGACACGATCTTTGGAATCGATCTTGGAACCACCAATTCATCTCTGGCCATATTGCGTGATGGTATCCCGACCGTTATCCCTATAGATGATAATGGCCTGGTCCCATCGGTAGTGAGCCTGGATCCGGAGAGTGGTGAATTTGTCATAGGCCGGCGGGCGAAGAGAAGAAGCATCCTTTTTCCTGATTACACGGTTAAGTCTATAAAGCGCCTTATGGGGAAAGATACCATGGTCCGCATAGGTGACCAGGAACTGACCCCGGAAGAAATATCCGGTAAAATTCTGGCCTACCTCAAGACCCATGGTGAAAAAACAACAGGTAAGACTATCAGCCGAGTGGTCATCACAGTTCCTGCATACTTTAACGATGCACAGCGGCGGGCCACCATCAAGGCCGGTGAGATGGCAGGGCTGGATGTGGTGCGCATAATCAACGAACCTACAGCCGCATCGCTGGTATACGAAGGACCTGATACAGAGGCGGCAGACAGGCACCATATCCTTATTTATGACCTTGGAGGCGGCACCTTTGATGTATCCGTGCTCCGCATACAGGGTGAGGTGAGAGAGGTACTCTCCAGCCGGGGTAATACACAATTGGGCGGGGATGATTTTGACCGGAAATTACTGGATCACGTCCTGGACCACCTGCGAATGGAGGCCAAGGTTGACCTGTCTGACGATCAACGGGCTATTGCCCGCCTGACTGAGGCAGTGGAGCAGGCCAAGATACGCCTCTCAGTCCAGCCTTTTGTCAAGATATTGGAACCTGCTTTGGCAGAACAGGACGGCAAGCCCGTGCATCTTGATATGGAGATCTCCAGGTCTACTTTTGAGTCGCTGATTGAGGAATTTATTGATGCCACCTTTTATGAAGTCAAACATGCAGTGGAAGAGGCCGGTCTTGAGCCTGAGGACCTTGACAGGGTCATTCTGGTGGGTGGATCCAGCCATATCCCTGCGGTGATCGAGGGCCTTAAGACGACCTTGGGACTTTTGCCGGAACTGGCAGTGGATCCTGAATTATGTGTGGCCCTTGGTGCTGCGGTCCAGGGCGGGATCATGGCCGGCGAGATATTCAATCAGATCCTGGTGGATGTGACCGCCCATTCTCTGGGCGTCAGGGCTGTGGGCGAGGAGGATGACTACTTTGATGCCAAACCCGACACCTTTGCGGCCATTATTCCCAGAAATACCCCTATTCCGGTCACCCGCTCAGAGGTCTTCTTTACCATAGGAGATAATCAGGAGAAGGTCCTGACCGACGTCTTTCAGGGTGAGAAAAAACGATGCAGCCAGAATGAATCCATCGGCTCGTTCACCATGTCACTCCATCCTTCTCCAAGGAATTCCCAAATCGTAATTGAATTTTCCTATGATCTGGACGGCATAATCCATGTAGTTACTGAGCAGAAGGGCTATGATAACCGCAAGGAAGTGACCATGTCTGTGCGGGAACGAGGGGCAGGAGGTGTCCAGGCATCTATTTCAGAAAATTATCTCCAGCGAAAAGCAAACAAATTGATCGAAGACACGGAAAGCTCAGAAAACGATCCTCTCAAGATACAGTTGAAAGAGGCATTGGACGCCTATTCCAGGGCCATATCCTCCGGCGCCCCGGAGGAAGATATTGAATCTCTGGAAGAAGACTTGCTTGATGCTATAGAATCGATAGAAGAGGAAGGGTAGTTGGCACGAAAAAAGAAGGGGGAGAAAAAAAGGCTGAAACGCCTTAAGAGACTGAAGGCCCAAAAACTAAATGACTTGATCGGCAAGGACAACCATGCCTTTATCAAGGCCCATGTCCGTCTGTATTCGAATCCCGAACATTCCCCTTATAAAGAAGCTTTTTATAAGGCGGTCCACAAGGAAGCCATTCATATCCTCTCTGATGGTCATTGGCGCAAGGCTGAAGACCTTGTCGATGCTTTACCGGACAGACCACCCCTGGCCTTGCTTATAGATGTCGTATCGTGCTTGTCCGAGGGCAGGGACAAAGAGGCCTGTATACTCTTGCAGGACCTGAACAGGATGGATGGGGCAGAGAATTTTTCTCCACTCATTACCGACCTCAACAGCCTCTTAGAGGCAGGATATCCTGATCTGGACCGGCTTAATGCCGCCATTGACCGGACACTTGCCGGACAGACCCCTCGCCCGCGCATGTCAAACCAGGCAGCCAAGGATGTGTGGACACTGTTCCGTCTCTTACACAGACCTGAAAGGGATGGATATCAATTACCCAACTCCTACTGGCGGGATCTGGAAAATTGTATCTCAAACCTCAGAGACAGGGGCATACAAAACCGGTTTCTTGAGCAGGCGGACATGATGGTCCAAATGCAAAAAGCAATAAGGCCTTACCTGCCGGCCGCTTCTAATCGGCTTTATCATATACTTGGACTTTGGGCTGATGATATCCGCAGGCTCATCATCGGCCAGGCGGGTCATCCTCTGCCCATGGCCCTGGGACATCTGGCACAGTGTGTGCGGGTGACCTGTTATGAACTGTTGACGCAATCAGGAGCACGTACAGGATTGATCGAGGATTATAGCGATATCCTGGTAGGCCTTATGGATGTTAACGACACTGAGCGCGTTGATCTGCAAAAGGCAATAACCGCTTGGAGTAACTGGCAATCCATAGTTGAGGAAAGGGACTTTAAGGAAATCCGCCGCATGCTTTGTGAGCAGCGCAACAGGCAGACCCTGACAGCACAAAACCGGTTTCTGATGGACATTGGCCTTTACAACCTTGCTGTTCAGACAGAGTCTGATAAGGACCCATTTTCAGACTTCTTTATAGACCGCAAATCCCAGGATGTCAGCAGTACTATTGATTCGCTTAACAATGCCGCCTGGACCACTGAGTACCTGCCTCAAAGAGACAGGCGTGAGGCAGCCCTGGTTGTGCGAGATAGGTTAAATCAGGTAAAAGATATCCCTATGAAGTCCATAGGCATTCAGGGAGAGATAAGGCTGACGTTGAGTAAATACCTGCCCAAAGATGGAACACTGCTGTTGGCTGCTTATGCCGCCATGATGTTATCCGGTTCCCTTAAGGTCGTCGCCCGCCATACCAGAGAGACCTTGTCGGCCAAAGGAAAAACGCTTAACTATAACGAATTGCAAGGGCCTCTGCTCAACCTTTTCTGGCCGACTATTGATGAAAAATACTGTCAGGTTTGGGAAGACATAATCGCACTTGGCCGTGAATTGGTCCAGGAACAATGGCCGGAAATTGAACAAAAGCTGGCTTCTGCCATCCTGGAAAAATGGATGGTCTTTGGTGAATTCATGAATAGTCCTTTGGCTGGAATTTTCTCCGGCTTTTCTGATTTGTCCCCACATCGTGAGATGATGGAGGAGGCCAAACAGGTGACTGACGACCTGCTTCGGTTCGGGCACCGCCTGTTTCATGACAACCCGGAGATTCTGGCCCTGGAGGTCCTCAAAATTCTGACCAACACCCCTAAGACCAGACGCAAATCCGCATTGGACCGGGAGTTCAGGAAATTATCACTGCCGGTCAAATGGCGGGTGGCTGTGTACCTGGGGACTATGAACATACCAGGGATCGAGCATTCGTCCTCCTGGGAACTTACCTGCCAGGCCCTGTTCCGGGTGCTGCCGGGCATCCCGCATGACTTTGAACACTGGGAAAAAATCGTCTCCTGTGTTAATGAAATGGGGAAATCCGTCCCTCGAAGAAAAAACAAACAATACAGGGAGTTGCGGCAACTGTTGCTGAAAAAGCTGAAAGACGTGCAGGCGAGGGTGGATTCTTATGAAATGCGGGCCGCTATAGGCGACTATATAGATCAGATGTAAGCGTTCACAGGGCACCGCATCTGCTTTGTTGTCGGGCACTTGAAGTACATGGAGTACGTCTGCGTACCCTCCGCCTCGCATCTGCAGCACCCTGTAAACGCTTACAGCTCGGTGGGTTGCGGTAAAACGGGCATTGTAACTCCGTAAACGCTTACAAAAAATTAAACCCTGGGATGCAGGTTCTGGGAATAACCCCCGGAGGGCATCATTTCTTGACAGTCAGGGAATATTATGAAAAAAGTGTTGCAAGCTTGCG
>DFBQ01000229.1:0-4588 GCA_002367355.1 Deltaproteobacteria bacterium UBA3076
AAATTTCCTCAAAATTCTTTCATGGCATATCACCACTAAAAAACACCTGCAAAAATTGCAGAAATCACCAAAAATCACGCACCAGGGTAGCAATAGGGTAGCAAAATAAAAAAGAGTCACAAGCAAAAGCCTGTAACTCTCTGATTTTACTGGTAGCGGGGCGTGGATTTGAACCACGGACCTTCGGGTTATGAGCCCGACGAGCTACCAGACTGCTCCACCCCGCACCTGAAGGACTTCTATCTCAAGAAGCCAAAAAGCAAGTTAATTCATAACCACTTGAATTTATTTTGTCAACACATTTGGCGCGATGTTGTATGGAGCCGGAAGGAGCACTCCTGTTTACATGATAAACATTGCGTCGCCGTAACTGAAAAATCTATATCCAGCGTTCATGGCCTCTTTATAGGCGGAGAGAATCCTGTCCCTGCCTGCAAAGGCAGAAACTAATATCAACAATGAGGATTTCGGCTGGTGGAAGTTGGTAATTAAGCAATCAACGACCTGGAAACGACGACCAGGTAGAATATACAGGTCACATAATCCCTGAAAGGCGCTTATCTCACCTGTACCATTTACTGTTGCCTCTAAGGCCCTGGCTGTAGTTGTTCCTACTACAATAACCCGGCCGCCTGTCTTGCGGGTGGAAATTATCTTTTCCACGGTACTCTCAGGTACTGAGATCCATTCATGGTGAATCCTGTGTTTACGTATGTCAGATGTCCTTACCGGAGCAAAGGTCCCATAACCGACATGGAGTGTTATCCAGGCAATATTAATATTCTTTTCCCCGGCAAGGAATAATTGCTCTTCAGTAAAATGGAATCCTGCCGTAGGGGCGGCTACTGAGCCTATCTCTCTGGCATAAATAGTTTGATATTGTTTTACGTCAGAAGGAACCGGAGAACGTCTAATATATGGTGGAAGGGGAATATCTCCACAGGATTCTAAGACTAATAACAGTTCACCCCGGTACACAAGCTTTACATCAACCTGGCCCGCGGAACTGACTTCCAGAACCTCTATCTCCAAGGGACCTTTGCAACGGATCTTTTGGCCCTGTCTTACCGGCTTTGAGCTGCGACAAAGGGCCCTGGCAAAGGCCACACCATGCCCGCTTTCTTTCGGAAAATGGAGTAGAAAAAACTCTATTTTTCCCCCTGTTGATTTTATGCAATTAAGCCGAGCTGGAAATACCTTGCTGTCGTTGAGAACAAGACAGTCTCCCGGTTCCATATAGTCTAATAGGTCACGAAAGGTCCGATGGCTTACTTTGCCGGTGTTTCGGTCAAGTACCATCAAGCGGGAAGACGACCGATCACCCAAAGGATACTGAGCAATCAGGTGAGAAGGCAATTGATAATCATATTCAAATAGACTGAGGTCTGCTATCATTAGAAAATATCAGTCCTTTGGGCAATGTAGCATATCACTATACCGACCAAGGTAGAAATAAGACCGACCATTCTCAAATAATCCGGATTCATTTTTTCAATTTGCCTCATAAGGGCCTGCATCTTTTCAGGAAAGGCGAAATAAGGAAGTCCTTCAAAAACCATTAATAAACCTATCAAGGTCACAAAAAGCTTCATAAGTATAGCAACTCCGACTTGATTTGGGTATTATGACGAGGAATCAAGATATGACCGGTAGAAATTGGTGGCGGTGCAGGGACTTGAACCCCGGACTCTGCGGATATGAGCCGCATGCTCTAACCTGCTGAGCTACACCGCCAGGTAGCGCGATACCTATTAACCATTTTGGAAAATGTGTCAAGAAGAAATTTATCCCCAAATGTTTGATACTTATTTCTTGTCAGTTATAATTTTAGTAAAAATTTATGCTGGAAATACCCCTAACATTTTAGCGAAATCAGTTACTATAATTTGATAGCGCAGGTCCTATTGTAGATTATAAGGAGGATTTTTATGCAGGAACTCATTACAAAAACCATTCCTACAGGCGTCTCGGTTGTGACAGTCAGGTCCGGAGACAAGATAAACGGAATGACAGCGGCATGGGTCACACAGGTCTCTCTTAAGCCGGCAATGATTGCGGCATCTATTGCTCCTCAACGTTATACTCATGGCCTGATCAAGGAGTCCGGTTACTTTTGCATTAACGCGCTGCCGGTAGAGTCAAAGGATGTGGCAAAACATTTCGCTTCTAAGAGTGGGCATAAAACCGACAAGTTCAAAGGGGTGCGCTATACAAATGCCTTAAAGGGCTCTCCGGTTCTGGAATCGGCTTATGCCTATGTTGAATGTGAGGTAGTTCATGCCTATGAGGCCGGAGACCATACCCTTTTCATCGGCTCAGTTATTGACAGTGCTGAATTAAAGGAAGATGCTAACCCCCTCATCTTCAGGTGGAACGATTTTTTCGGAAAAAGATAATAAAAATAAAAAAGAAATAAAAACAGATGCCTACAAATGCCCAAACGCCTGTTGCTCCAGAGCATCAAGGAAAAAACATTTTAGAAGAAATTTTGTCCGGCCTTCCGCCTCACGTCAGAAATACATTACAGAAATTTCTGAAAGAAATATTAGCCGGAATAATAATAGTTGTTTTGGCTATATCATCGTGGTTCGGCTACTCAGCATACATAACCAGGCAAGAGAACCAGGCTGCTGCTGCCATGGGAACTGCAATGCAGCAACCGGATTCTGCAAAAATGATCTCTGCCTTGGAAAAAGTGGTTCATAAGCATAGTCATACAGTAGTCGGGAAGCATGCTCAATTGCTCCTTGGAGCGGTTCAGAGGGACTCCGGACAGGTTGAAGCAGCAAAAAAGAGTTTTAACAAAGCTAAACGGGAGTTTTCTGAAGACAATTTCCTATATTACTCTGCTCTTATGGGTCTTGGCTATTTACAAGAAAATGATGCAAAGATAGATGAAGCCCGGCAGGCATTCAAGTCTTCAAGTGAGACTCAACTGGGTTTTGAAGCCATTGCCGCACTTGATTTTGCAAGAGTGTCCTCTGCCTCGGGCCACAATGACGAGGCCCTTGAGGCCTATAACAAGTATCTCTCCCTGAAGCCACAGTCATCGCAGCTTGATTTTGTACGCCATCAGGTAATGAAACTCTCTTCCGAGGACAAAAGGCCCGAGGAGGACCTTGCCCATGAAAAGAAAAACGGGGATTAAAATGCTCGCATGGCACCATGCCGAAACAGACATGCCCCAGCCAAAGGCTGGGGCATGCGCTTTAAGGTGAGCCAAGTCTTGGTTTTCGGGTTATAGTAATTTTACTACCACATAATTTGCCCGGATATAGTTCCTTCCGCCCCTGAAGATCAGTGTAAGCTTACCATCTGTGACTTCGACAGTAATTGTTTCTTCAATCCAACAGCCCCTTGCGACTCTTTCGTTCTTGAAGACTATTTGTCCTTCTGCCTGTATATATTGTTCGTATAATGATTTTTTGGGATCACCTATGCTGACTGTGACCTCGTAGGTACCGTTAGGTACTGCCATTTCCCACTGTTGGTATGGATAGATAGATATGACTGTATCATGCTGCTGGTCTGGAGACAAATAACTATTTCTATCAACTGAGAACAGCCTTCCACTGCCATTCCAACCATAACCTCTTTCTTCGTCATAGCTATAGCCGCTATCCGGCAAAAATCCTTCTGGGACCTCAGCATTAGAAGGCTGGAAGTTAATGGCAAGCTCAGGTATTTCTTCAATAACTACTATTTCTAATGAAATTGTATCTATAGCCTCGTCGGAATCTGTGACAGTGAGTTGAACAGTGTATATACCAGGCTGTACATAAGTATGGTTAGGACAAATTTCATCAGAGGACTCACCATCGCCAAAGGTCCAGTTATAGGAAATTATATTTCCATCCGGGTCATAGGAATCGGATGCAACAAAGTTAACTGACAGAGGAACTTGTCCCACAACAACATCAGTCGATGCCAATGCAACTGGGGGTTGGTTTTCGATATATTGTGAGGTTGTATAAGATATCTCGTCAGAGAAATCGCTCTCCTGCCCGGCAAGATCCATCGCTGTTACCGCCAAGTAATATGTTTGCCCTGGCTCCAACCCGGTAATCTCAAAAGAGGTGATGTCGCCCACAGCCTGGCACTCCTCATAGCCGGTGAAGTCTGCCGAATTAATGGAAGTAGTACTCCAGTATACTATATATCCTTCGAGATCCGGCGCATTACCTGCACCCCAAGACAGGGTCGCGCTTTCTGCATAAGCGGTTGCAGCATTTTGCGGGGACAATAGAATAATCCATGAAAAAAATGCGCAAATAAACAAATAAAATTTCGGGGAAATTAAGTTTGGTATACTTTTTATTGCGGTCATTACAGGACCTCCATATCTGGTTAAAATTGTTGTAGATCAAGTTTATCCAGGCTAAACCGCAATAAATATTCCACCGACCTTTTATTAGATATCATATTGAAATTAAAGAAATATATTGAGTCTCTGTTTATTGTACTACTATTAAAATAGTTAAGAGGTATAAACAATTTTCAAAATAGTAGCTCACTTATTACTTTTCTATTATGATGACTCCGAGGTCACTTGCAGTGGTAAAAAAAGGAGTAAGCGTTCACAGGGCAC
>DFBQ01000229.1:4678-14569 GCA_002367355.1 Deltaproteobacteria bacterium UBA3076
TAGTAACCCCGTGAACGGTTACAAAAAGGATATGTGGCTATAGATTTTCAGATATTAAATTTCACAAGTCCAGATGGAGGAATCCGAGTAAGTCGTACTTTTTTATTGGTACGTCGTTGAGGATTCCGACCGATAACGCAGTGAAATTGGATATATGGAAATCTATAATAATGAGATTGTGCTTATGTCTTCAAATCAAGAGCTAACCCTTCGTGGTCGCATTGAGCGGGTTACATACGCGTCGCCTGATACGGGATTTGCTGTCCTCAAGGTACATCCTGCCAGAGGAGCAAGGTTCACAGCCATAGGCCATGTGCCGGAGCTTTTGAATCAGGCCGGTCTGGAAGGCACGGAATTTCAGTTTTCCGGTGCCTGGACCGTCACCAAGTACGGCAGGCAGTTTGCCTTTTCGATCTGTAATCTTATGGGAAGCGAACTCCTTTTCTTTTTGTCCAAGGTAGTGAAGGGACTGGGGGAAAAACTCGCACTACAGCTCTTGGAACGTTACGGCGAAGAGGAGCTGTTACATATCCTGGAACATCAGCCGGATGAACTTCTCAAGGTCAAGGGGATAAAGCAAAAGCGTCTTGCCCTTATTAAACACTCCTGGCACAAGCACAGGAATCTAAGAGCACTTTCAGAGTATCTGGCAGGACATGGCGGAAAGATAACACCCAATCTCTTAATAAGGATATACAATCACTTTGGCGATCATGCACTTGAGACTGTAAAGAGGAATCCTTACAGCTTAACTGAAGTCCGGGGCATAGGTTTTAAGACAGCAGACAGGATAGCCCTTGGACTAGGAATCAAGCCTGAGTCGCCTGAAAGGATCCGGGCGGCTGTCAGTCACGTACTTGTCGAGACCGCAGAGACAGAAGGCCATTCTTATCTTCCTGATGAAACCTTTATCCAGGCAGTAAAAGAGGTGCTTTCAACAGATGAAAAGGTTCCGGGTGAATCCCTGATAAGGGGGGTGCTGAAACCCATGATTCTTGACGGCACCTTAGTGCGGGATGACAAGGGAAAAACGGGTCTTTCCGCCTATCGCTATATGGAGGACTGGCTCAGGGACTTCTCTGTTGCAAGATCAAAAGCGTGCAAAAGGCCGGTCATCCCTGTTGATGTGGTGAAGGAATTCCTTGATCATTATGAGGGTACTGTCGGTATTGAATTTGCTCCTGAACAGCGGGAGATAGTACTACGGGTCGCCACCGAGCCCAGGATGGTCTTTGGCCTTGCCGGTTATGCCGGCACAGGAAAGACCACGGTCTGCCGGGTTGTGCTGGATCTTCTCTCAAGGCACTATGCCGACCGGGATGATATAGTCTGCTGCGCCTTTACCGGCATGGCCTCAGCAAGACTCAGAAAAACCACAGGGTACAATGCCCTGACGATTCATAGCCTCCTCAAGTACAAAGGCGAAGGGAGATTCGAGCACGGGCCGGAAAATCCATTACCCTACAGGGTGGTCGTTCTGGATGAGGCATCCATGGTGAGCCTGCCCCTTTTCTATCGCCTTGCCAAAGCCCTGAAGCCCACGACTTTGTTATTGATGGTAGGGGACCCGGCACAGCTCCCTCCGATAGGAGCAGGGAACGTCTTTGGAGACATATTGGCCGCAAGGCTTATATCTGCAGTGCACCTTACCCGGATCTACCGCCAGAGTGAGGGCAGCGTGCTTACCCTTTTTGCCAATGAAATCCGTCAGGGGAAGATCCCTAAGGAAGTTGAGGCGCCAGGGTG
Organism: Deltaproteobacteria bacterium UBA3076; assembly: GCA_002367355.1. Lineage (GTDB taxonomy): Bacteria > Desulfobacterota > Dissulfuribacteria > Dissulfuribacterales > UBA3076 > UBA3076. The sequence goes on from DFBQ01000229.1 coordinate 6,425, forward strand.
GCGCGATTTTGCCTTTGAGAAGATAGAACGTCATAATATCTACGCACTGAAGAGAGACCGGACAGAAAAAGAGCTAAAACTCCTGAGAGAAGAAAATAATCAGGCCATCCTTGATCGTGTCCTTGAGCTTGCCAGGGAATATCAGGGACATCTCAGCCATCCCATATGGGACTTTCAGGTGCTCACTCCGATGAGAATAGGTCAATTGGGTACAGAGATATTAAATACAAACCTTCAGGACATCCTTAATCATGGAAGCGGCGGTGTGACCAAGGCGGGTATAACAATAAGGGAAGGTGACAAGGTAGTCCATCTCCAAAACAGGGACATGCAGGTAATGACCTGGGCCAAGTTTATAAAACAGGGGAAAAAGTTCGAGTCTGAAGAGTTCAGGAGGGTCTTTAATGGGCACGTTGGCCTTATCTCAAAGATTGATCCTGAGACTGAGCAGTTTTATGTTGTCTATCCGGAAAGGATAGTCGTGGCGTACTGCTTTGACCATCTCGGGGATATAATCGAGCTGGCCTATGCCCTCACAGTCCACAAGGCGCAGGGAAGTCAGTATCGTATTGTTGTCATTCCCCTTACTAATTCACACTTTATAATGCTCAACAACAAATGGTTCTATACAGCCATAACCAGGGCTGAAGAGAAAGTGTGCCTGATCGGCCAGAGGTATGCCTTGAGACGGGCCTGCACCAACGTGGAGGGGGTTAGACGCCAGACCTGGCTGGGGCTGCAAGGAACGGAGAATGAGCTTGACCGTCTTTCCTTCGGGCACACACATTGACCAAGATGTATCAACGTGGTAGGAACTGATTTGCTATTCACGGAAGTGAATAGATCTATTAATTATTTAGCAAACCATTACTAAAAACACGGATGAAAATCCCTAACAGGGATCTTACCAATGGGAATAAGATGCGGTGTTTTGCAGGTAGTTTCAAGGGCTGAGAGATGATTATAATTCTAAAAGCGGATACAAATGTTCAGGGACCTGAGTATGAAAAGATAAACACTTACCTAAAACAATTCCCCGACATCAATGTCAAGCTGGTGGAGCTTCAGGGCGAGACCAGAACTGTTAGAGAGGTCCACCTCATCGGACCGACTCATAATGTCCCGGAGGAAGTTCTGACCAGTATGACGGGCGTCGAGCGGGTAATCAGAATTTCCAGTAAGTATCGCCAGATAGGCAGATACGACTTAAGACTCGTACCAGTAGGTTTTACATATCAAGGCATAAAATTTAATCAGGAAACCCTTCATATCTTTCCGGGACCGTGCGCTGTTGACACACTTGAGCATGCGGAGGAGACCTTCAAATTCCTGCAAGGTCTGGGGATAGTAACGACCAGAATGGGTGCCTACAAGCCCCGGACCAGCCCCTATGATTTCCAGGGGCACGGAGCGAATTGTCTGCCATGGGTCTTTGATCTGGCCGGCAAGTACGGGATCAAAATCATTGCCATGGAGGTCTTGCGAGAGCAGCATATTGACGAGATCAAGGAGGCCCTGGAGGCTGCAGGAAACCCCACCGGGGTCATGCTCCAGATCGGGACCCGGAATGCACAGAACTTTGAGCTGCTTAAGGCCGTTGGATCTCAGAACGAACTACCTGTGCTGTATAAGCGGGGCATGGGGCTCACACTTGAAGAATCTCTGAATGCCTGTGAATATATTGCCAGTGGGGGCAATCGCCAGATAGTATTTTGCCTGAGAGGAGTCAAGTCACAGCTTGGCGCTCCTCACCGTAACATAGTGGACTTTATACATGTGCCGGTAGTTCAGAGGCTGACCAGGCTCCCTGTGTGTATAGATCCCAGCCACTCCGTAGGATCAAAGGAGCACGGCCCGGACGGGTTGTTCGACATATTTAATGCGGCTGCACAGGGCGTCATATCCGGTGCCAACATGATTCTTGTGGAATGTCATCCGGAACCGGAAACAGCTCTGTGTGACGGGCCACAATCGCTGACATTCCCTGAGCTCGAGCAATTTATAAATGATGTGTCTATTGTACGGGAGGCCTATGAGAAACGAGTAAATGTCTATTCCCAGGGCATGTTCAAGAAAATGACAAAGACATAGAGAAGGCGTTTACAGGTTGCATTTATGCCATACGGGGTTGTTTTGAAAGATGAACATCGAATGAAAAAACAAACACCCAATACCGAACATTCAACAGCTATTTCTGTATATTCGAGCAGCCTTTCTTCCAGATCATATGTCTGTTTCTTCATCTTTTCCCATTCAACGTTCGATGTTCGATGTTCGATGTTGGACGTTCGATGTTCATCTTTTTTCAGTCCCTCCTGGGCAAAAACAATTTAGCGCTTATGGGCCCGGTCCTGCGTTGCAGGATTATATGCGCATAAAATTTTTCTGGATCAACTCCTCTCTTACCGCTCCTACAAGGTAAAGCGAGCCTGCCACGCAGAGCAGATTTTCCTTACCACAGTTTGAAAGGGCTTTATTCAGGGCCTTCCGCCAGTCTTGTTCCAGAGTCACATATTTCGGGATATCACTCCCTCTCCACCTTTCTAATGTGACCGGCACCCTGGGGCCAGGGGGCTCTGTGATGATGATTTGCCCGAACAGAGACGATATTTGCCTGAGCATGGCTACAAAGTCCTTGTCTCCGCCCTCATCAGAACAGGCCCATAGGAGAGTATGGAAGTACCTGTCCTTGTCTCCTGGGGTCGTGTTTAACAGGCCAAGAAGATCTTTGAGTGACCGTAGGCCACCTAAGTTATGGGCGCCATCGAGCAGCACCCTGCAGCTTCCTTCCAGCAGTTCCCCGCGACCCGGCCAATAGACGTCGCTGCATCCATTTCTGACTGCTGTATCAGTAATCCTGAATCCTTGCTCTATCAACCTCTCACAAGCCGCTATGGCAAGGCCGGCGTTTGTGGCCTGATGCCTACCCCTCAGGGCCGGATATAATCCGTTGATTTTGAGAAATTCCCCTTTATAGTCGATTCCGGAATTCCCATGCTCTTCTACATCAAAGTCACGGCCAATTTCCCAAACCGGGGCATTTAGCTCAAGACATCTGTCCGATATCACAGAGAGAGCAGGCTGTTCTCTGACCCCGGTGATCACCGGCATACCCTTCTTGATGATGCCCGCCTTTTCCCTGGCTATTTCAGGAATACTTCTACCCAGAAAGGCCTGGTGCTCCAGGGAGATATTTGTAATAACAGAGACCAGAGGAGTGACTATGTTAGTGGCGTCCAGCCTGCCTCCAAGACCTGTCTCAAAAATTACCAGGTCAGCTCCCTGCTCTGCAAACCAGACCATTGCTATTGCAGTGGTGAACTCGAAATAGCTGAGTTCATAGCCCCTTTCCAGGAAATCTCTGATCCTCCAGATCTGCTCTTTCAGCTCCTCCTCGGAAATCATGGTATTCCCTATCTTGAATCTCTCTCTGAGGGATGATAGGTGGGGTGAGGTATAGAGACCTGTCTTGTATCCGGCCGCATGTAAAATACTTGCAATAACAGCGCTTACAGAGCCTTTTCCGTTTGTTCCTGCTACATGGAGACACGGATAGTTTTTTTCCGGATTGCCAAATGCATTCAATATGCTGATCATTCGCTCAAGGCCCAGGTGAAAACCATGGAACTGGAACTTATCCAGATAGGATAAAGCAGCTTTTAAATTATGCTTGTGTGAAGGCATGGCTTTTCCGCCGGACTACCAGGCGACTAAGGATATTTAATATGTATTTGTCGCAAAAAAAGTGTAACATCAGACACGATCAACACATTAACTTTAGGCACTTATTACGGCAGCATCCAAAATTAAATGATTCGTCTATATATTAACATATTTGTAGTGTGTCTGCTCTCCGCGTGCCAGCCCCCCTTTATGGATTCATCTCTTGGTAAATCAGGCTGCAGACGATGTCACAGCGTAGAGTTGGACCCTGCCCATGATATTGGCTGCATTGCCTGCCATCATGGAACGTCTGAAGGTTATACCCGCGCTCAGGCCCACAATGGTTTGATTCCTATGCCATCCCACCCATCCCGCATGGCCGGCGCCTGCGGAAGATGTCATGCCCAGGAGGTGGCTGCAGCCCGCTCTTCCAGTCATTTTACCCTGTCAGGTGTGATAGGGGCGGTTTGGTCTGGTTTTTTCCCCGGTGAGCAGGTGCCGACTCTGCTGGAATTGCCCACAGAAGAGCCTCCTTGTACAGAAAAGGGACTTGTTTCGGATATGCTCAGGAGGAGGTGCCTTCGCTGCCACGTTTATTACCAGGGCGACGATTACATGGGCACTACTCGCGGGACAGGCTGCGCCGCATGTCATCTGAGTATCAAGGCCGAAGGGCCTTGGGATCACAGATTCCATAGGAAAGTCCCGGATATTCGGTGCCTTTCCTGCCACTATGGAAATTTCGTTGGTTGGGACTACTACGGACGATTCGAGATGGACTATGAAGATGATTTTCGTGTACCCCTGGTTGAGGGTGAGCACATTCAAAGGCCCTATGGCATGGAGTGGCATGATATGACCCCTGATGTACACAAGACGGCAGGTATGGGATGTACGGACTGCCATCATTCAGGGCCATGCGGAGGCAAGGAACGGGATATAACTTGTACGGACTGCCACCTGGAAGATAAAACAGGGTCTTATCCAGGACCGCCCATGGACCAGAAACGTATTGGGCACAGGCCCGAAGACTTAGACCTTGTTGCCTGTGCTGTTTGCCATGGGGTATGGGCTGTCCAGGACCGGGGAAGGTCTCTGATCAGACAGGATTTTCCGGATTACGATGACTGGAGTTACCTGGCGATCCAGGGTAGCAGTGAGGTCGAGGCCACAGTGAAGGCCTGTGTTAATTTGCCATATGAAGACTGGACTATACCCCGGATGCTTGACAAGATAACTGGCGAGTACCGGCAGGGTCTATGGTTTGAAAGTTTTACTGAGAGACGTTGGGGCCTTGTAGACTTGGGGGAGGATGCCCGCGGGCGTCTTACTGTTATTCGTCCTATCCTGGATCTCTCTCTGACTTATGTCGATTTTAGCGGTGTTGTGCGTTTTGATAATCTTCGGCCGAAAATTATAAATGACAATATGGGTTCCGGGGATGCTATCCGCCCTGGCATTTCGCCTTTATGGCTTTCTTACTCGCCTCATACCATAGGTCCAGCCGATGCCTTCAGGACCATTTATGTGCGCTCCTGGTTAAATAAACGGATCAAAGGTCAAAGGTCGAAGGTCGAAGCTCAAAAAGCTATCGAAATCAACCCCTTTCAGCTTCAGTCTTCAGTCTTCAGGCTTTCAGCTCTTACGCAACGCCGCAGATTGGGTTTTTTCAGCGGAATTAAACTATTGAATTAGGAGCAGACCATGGCTAAAGTAAATCACTCACTTTTCCGAAAAGGATGAATTCCATTATGGATATTGAAACAGAGCTTTTGCCCGAATCAGAACGAAAAGATCTTCCCTCTTCTTCTAACCTGAGTTTCGGCAAACACTTTTCAGACCACATGTTTTTAATGGATTATAAGGCAGACACCGGCTGGCATAACGCGAGGATAGTGCCCTATGGTAACTTTTCTCTTGATCCGGCCTCAGCGTGTCTGCATTATGGCCAGGCCATATTCGAAGGACTCAAGGCCTACAATGGAAAGGATGACAAAATCAGGCTATTCAGGGCAGGGGAAAATATGGACCGGCTGAATCATTCAGCCTGGCGTATGTGTATGCCTCAAGTAAACAAGGATGAGCTCCTTCAAGCCATCAAGACCCTTATTCAGATAGAGAAACGCTGGGTGCCCGAGGCCAAGGGCACATCTCTTTATGTGCGGCCGTTCATGATCGCTACTGAGGCCTTTTTGGGGGTGCGTCCTGCCAAAGAATATTTACTATCATTAATATTGAGCCCGGTAGGGGCTTACTATGCGGAGGGTTTCAGTCCTGTAAAGATCTTTGTGACAGACAAGTACGTGAGGGCAGTATCAGGGGGCGTGGGAGAGGCCAAGACTGCCGGCAACTATGCTGCAAGTCTCATGGCCTCGGAGAAAGCGAAAGAACTTGGTTTTACCCAGGTACTGTGGCTTGATGCGGCAGAGCGACGTTATGTAGAAGAAGTCGGGACGATGAACATATTTTTTCTTATAGAAGACGTCTTGATCACACCTAAGCTAAGCGGGAGCATATTACCCGGTATTACCAGGGATTCAGTGTTGCGCCTTGCCCTGGGCTGGGGGCTCAAAGTCGAAGAGCGGCCGATTTCGATTAACGAGGTCCTTGAGAAGGCAAAGAACAAGGCCCTTAAGGAATGCTTTGGAACCGGCACAGCCGCAGTCATTTCGCCTGTGGGAGCCCTATATTATAAAGGTGTAAACTACTCCATTAACGGGGGCAAGACCGGAGATCTGGCCCAGAGGCTCTTTGATGAGATTACGGGTTTGCAGTATGGGGAGAGAGAGGATGCATACGGCTGGATGGATATAATTTAGGCCCTGCGGCCTTCATGGCTGTCTCTGTGTAACCCTGCACCAGCTCATCCATGAGTTCCCGGACCGAGACTATCTTGTTTACCCGCCATACGTTTGAGCCGCAAAACACAAAGCCCGATTTAATATTCCCTCTTTGGGCGTTTATAAGGGCCATACCGATGCAATAGGGTGTATCCGGATAAGTGCAGGTTTTGATACATTTGCATACGCATCGATGAGGTCTTTTTTTCCCTGCCTTGGCCTGCTCAATAAATTTACTCTTAAGGGCTCTTCCGGGCATGCCCACAGGGCTGTTGATTATGGTGACATCTTCCTTTTTCGCCTTGATGTAGGCCTGCTTAAACTTATCAGAAGCATCACATTCATGAGTGGCCACAAAACGCGTTCCCATCTGTACACCGGCCGCCCCCATCTGGATAAATTTGTAGATGTCCTCGCCTGTATATATCCCGCCGGCTGCAATTACAGGTATAGCCCGCCCCTCCCTCTGCTCAAAGGGTTTTACTGCCTCAATGACTTGGGATGTGAGGTTTTCAATATAGTTTTCAGGGGAATCGATATCTTCTGCTCTAAATCCGAGGTGTCCTCCTGCCTTGGGGCCTTCAACAACAATGGCATCAGGGAGACGGGAAAAATGCAAATCCCATCTGCGGCAGATGATCTTGGCCGCCCGCCCTGAAGAAACAATTGGGACAAGCTTTGTGTTACAGCCTTCAGGTATGAGCCCGGGGAGCCCGAGTGGGAGCCCTGCTCCGCTGATGATGAGATCCGCCCCTGCCTTTGCCGCAACGCGGACAGTCTCCTCATAGTCATTAAGGGCAACCATGATGTTGACACCAATTATGCCATTGGGAACCGCTTTCTTGGCTAAGCGGATTTGTTTTTCCAGGGCTCGGTAAGTGGCACCTTGAGGGTCTTTGTGAAAGTCCGTTTCGTTCATACCAATAAGGACCGATGCTATAACGCCTATACCTCCGGCCCTGGCTACAGCAGAGGCCAGCCCCGCCATAGACACACCAACACCCATACCTCCCTGAATGATGGGAATAGGTGCGGTCATATCGCCTATAGTCAGAGGAGGGGGAGCATAAGTGGTTTTTTCAGTCATAGTTGCCATTTTTAGTCCTCTTGACAAAGGGCGTCAAGTGAATGAGAGTCTGTTTATCAATTTCTGGATATTTCATATAAGATACAGGCAGCAAGCACCGAGTAGGCTGTTCGTCATACCATTACTGCCATTGGTCTGAAAATTCTTTCATTGAGCAACCATTTTTTGCAACTTCTCAATAAGTTGGGGTAGATCATATTTTGCGACTATTCACTGGATTCCTGCTTTCGCGGGAATGACGGGCATTTACATCCAAACGTCATTCCGCCGAAAGCCGGAATCCAGACATCTTACCCTGAGTTATTGAAAAGTTACTATTTTTTGAGTCAATTGCTCAATTTTTCTAATTTTTTTACCAAAACGAAAAATTTGTCCGTGGCAGTGATTCTCCATCAATCCTATTTCCGTACCATTTAACGTGCCTGTAGCGGCGATAGCCGGGTGCTTGACGGTTAGTATATACTCCTCTCCTATACCAAGGCCCAAAAGGCCGGCAGCGGCCAATGTGGAGGCACTTTTTTGTTAATAATATCAATATGTTACGTTGCATTCCCC
>DFBQ01000052.1 GCA_002367355.1 Deltaproteobacteria bacterium UBA3076
TAAAGTGATAAATGAAGGATGCCATAGAATCGTAAGATTTTTGCTTCCAGCTCTTTCGGAATCATTGCTCCTCCTTCCCGCCCGCCTCGCAAGCGAGCTTGCTCGCGTTGCGGGCAGGTTGGCTACCTCAAGCAGCCTTTTTTATTGGTACCCTGGTCCTCAAAAAGTCCAGCCGGGCAAGTGGAGCACAGGGCCTGCCGCAAAAATCACAATAGACAACGTCAGAGTGTCCCCATGATGGCCACCCGTGTCTCCAAGTGTCCTTGGAAGCCCCTGATTTTTGCCTCCCTTGGGATGTTGTATGAGAGGATAGGCCCAAAGGTGGCTGCCGTGAACACTGATGCGTCATTTTTCTTATAAGGTAGTTTTGCTGACGGACAGCGTGGTTGATCCTGCCCTGATCGGTCTGCTGATAAATGGCTCCAGCACGGCGCAGAAAGTCACGTCTTGCCTGATAAGAGCACTGTGGAGAACAGTAGCGGTTTCCCCTGTCACAATGACTGCAGATCCGGACCTGACGATGGCACCTGGCGCAATTGAAAAGCCGGTAGCTTGCTTGAATCACCATTCCCCTCTGAGCTGAGGGGACTGGACAAACAGAGCTTTTGGAGCAATAGTAGATATCGGGACGATGGCAATGAATCACCGCCATGACCCAGGAGGCCCGGGTAGTAGTATGGTGCCGGGCCTCCACCCTCAGCAAAAAGCTTCACCCTCTTAGAAAACCATAGACGGGTTAAGTAAAGGAATAATAGCTGGTTGGAAGAATTGTTTGGTCTTTGGGGAAAGGAAAAAGACGCCCTGGAGTGAACCCGGCAAACCTTATGCCACAAGCTCAACGACTGCTTACCAGCTTGGGGCTAAGATACGCTTTTCACCAAATAAGTGCGGCTCTCAGGCAACGTTGACAGATAAGGAAAGAAAAAGAACTAAAAGTATAAAGAAAAAAGAAGTCTTTAATCTTTTTAATAGTAATTTATTAACTCATCAAAAACACGTTACATAACTTAACTCAGGACATAACGACCGCTAACCGCGCCCGTTAATTTTGAAAGTCTCTGCCCCGCATATCGCTATGTGCTGTTCTGTAGTTCAGTACCCCGCTTGGTTAGCGGCGGCTGACCTTGTCGTTATACGGGTGAAATAAGGTATATTGAAATGAGAAAAGATATATTCATCTATCTATTGAGTTTGTGTGAACCCTTCACTGAGGTAATAAGGTGATGAAAAAGAAGAAACAAGAGACTTCCTCTCATGAAAACTTACTTAAAGCCTTTTGTAATTTCTGTGGCTCAACGGTTGGTCAGATTAGTGAACGTACAGAGAATCGTGTAAATGCAGTATATGATTGTCCCAAATGCAACGTAAATTATTGTGACCAATGCAGTTATGAAAAGGAAATTGATGGGAAGTCAGTGCAGTTGTGTTTACGTTGCGATAGTCAAATAGAAAAAGTAATGTAAAAAAGTAAGTTGTTCGACAAAAGTTGTACCTAACGGATACCATTCGTAGCCCGTTATACTCGAATTGAAAATTAATGGCGAAGAAAAAGAAAATACCTATAAAGGATCAAATATGGATAGATGCAAGGAAGCGGTTTCGGCTTTCTGATGCCCATATTCAAATGGCTCGTGAACTTGGTATGAATCCAAAGAAATTTGGGAAATTAGCGAACCATAAACAAGAGCCATGGAAATTGCCATTGCCAGTATTTATAGAGAAAATCTACTTCAAACGTTTCAAAAAGTCTAAACCTGATATCGTCAAATCAGTTGAACGGATTGTGAATGATCGCAACAAGAAACGCCAAGAACGAAAAACACATAAAATTCAATTGCAAAGAGTTGAAAAGCCTGAGTACGAACTGGGTGAAATTCCATTTTAGCTTTGCCTCGTGGGAGATCATTTGAATAATGCCAAAATACAAGGTGATTTATGAATCAACAGAGGAAATTTATGGTATTGTTCCAAAGGCTTATGATTGGGTCCACTATTCAAGCATCTTGAGTATAAAGGACGGAGGGAAAAAACCAGTTTCTCTTGAAATGATATTTGTACCACCACATCCGTTTATGTGCAATATGCCGGAAAAACATTCTATAAAGGCTGAAAGCATTACCGATGTTTATGCAGAAGTTGTTAACTTCTTCAGTAGTTATGGAATTGAATTCCGCAATTGATATTGGCCGCGAGAGGGTGCAGAGCGTATAACAATCGCATTCACCTTGACACCCAAAGCCGGGGCGTTTTTCGCTTTTGCCATTTTTAGTATAAAACGTCGCTTTATCTAAGTCCTCATTGGCTTTGGGTGCAGGTTATGCAAATCGTTGGAGAGGAGATCAATATGAACGACACCGATATACAAATTCAATGGCAGGAAGGCAGCGGCGAATCCGTAGAAATCGGCTACCTGAATCCTCACGGCCAGCAGTGCTGCGGTCATTGCGGAGTGCCGGGGACCGATCATGGGCAGTATGCGTACAAGACCGAATGTACCATCTGTGGCTATGTGTATGGAACAAATGGATCCGACATGCACGAAAGGCGGTGTCCCGAGTGTCAAAAAGGGGCTGCGGGGATCAAGTACTGGAGGATTCCCAAAAGCTGAGCGCATTCGATTTCGGCAAATCCGTTGCGGGAGAGAACCAGAGCGGTATCCATCATGGCAAAGCGCAAACGAAAACTCACTGCCGCTGAAAAGGCGGAAAAGAAGCTGCGGCAGAAGGAGTACATGACTATCTTCATCAACGGGAAACAGAAGCGAGTCAAGCGACCGCCAACCATCGACGATATGGATGTGGACGAGTTCATCCGAAGGAATGCAGATCCCATCTGGTTGCATCAAAATGAGATGTGGGAGTATATGACTGATGACGAGGAATCATGACCTCCCAATCAAGACGGTTGCACTCGGACGGCTAGAAGCGGCGGTTTCTTGAGGCATAGCAGCTACGAACAAACATCGGTGGCTTCGGAAACGTATCGGTTCCCACCCGCCGTCGGTGAACCGCGCGCGTTCGCACCTGAATAGAGTGTATCTGTAATACCTACTTTTCTCGCAATAACGCCTTGCATTATTATTAGTATACGTTAACATATTATTATGATCAAGTCATTCCGTTGCAAGGAGACGCAAAAAATCTTCTCAAGACGATTTTCGCGTAAATTGCCACAAGATATCCAAGGAAAGGCAAGGCAAAAAATTGGTGTTTCTTGATGCTGCAACTGACTTGAACGACTTGCGTATTCCACCTGGAAACAGGCTTGAAGAGCTGAAAAAAGATCGAAAAAGCCAACACAGTATTCGTATCAATAATCAATGGAGAATTTGCTTTGTCTGGAAAGATGGAGATGCTTTCCAAGTAGAGATTACAGATTATCATTAGGAGATTGTCTAAAATGAAGCAAAAGAAATTAACTCCTATTCACCCAGGGCAAATACTTTTTGAAGAATTTTTACAGCCAATGGGCATTAGTCAGTATCGCCTGGCAAAAGATACAAGCGTTCCTCCAAGACGTATCAATGAAATTGTGCATAGCAAGAGAGCTATTACTGCGGACACTGCCCTTCGACTTGGAAAATTTTTTAATATGTCTCCACAATTCTGGATGAACCTTCAAAGTCGATATGAATTAGAACTGGCTGAAGATAAATTGGAAGATAGGTTGGGAAAAGAGGTACATACATACCAGGCTTGCGCTGCCTGACTTTGGTCACAGGGTATACAAAGAAAGATTTCTTGGGGAGGCGAATCGGGTAAGGGAAGGTTTTTCTCCTCCCCTCCCCACACCACCCCGCTTGCAGGTCCGCACTCCCTGGGTTGCCCCAAAAAGTGCTTTTCGTATCGGTCCGCCTAACATTTCCCTAGTCTGCTTCCCTTTGTTTCGTTGCATCTTCCTCGCTGCCAGGCAAAAGCTGGTCCTGACAGCGCCCGGACTTGGTAAGCCGGTGGCCCTACCGGCATTTTCACTGGAGAAAGGGACGGCTCTCTGCAAAAGCAAAGCCAGACAGGTCTCCCCGGATAAGAACGTTCACCCTGTTGAATTTCCCGAAGGGAACCCTATTCAACAGGGTAAACTTTCACTACACAACCGCAGCATTTACCCTATCTCCGTATACAAATAGCTCCAGCGGACAGCAAAAAACGACGCTCCTCGTCGCTCTGCTTTTTGCTGCCGTTGAGCATGGCGTTCGATGCATAAGATATTCATGATTGATAAAAATAAGAAGTATTATTATTACCAGTATTACACATTACTGGAGGTGCAATCATGAGAGTTACCATAAAAGGACAAGTCACAATTCCACAAGAAATTCGGGAAAAATTAGGAATAACTCCTGCTGTTGAAGTTGATTTTGTAGAAGAGAAAGACCGAATTTATTTGGTGAAAAGGAAAGGCGAACCCCAAAAAACATATAAATTCAGGAAATTGAGGGGAATAGCCAACGTTAAAATGACAACTGATGAAATAATGGCCCTTACAAGAGGAGACAAATGAAAGGGGTTCTCGTTGATTCGAATATTGTTTTGGATGTTTTTCTGAATGATCCGAAATGGGCTGATTGGTCTGAATCAAAACTGGACGAATATGATCAATTGGGGATTTTGTATATCAACTCGATCGTTTATTCTGAAATCTCCATTGGTTTTAAGCGGATAGAGGATCTGGAATCCGGAATAGCCAAAGCTGGTCTCCAGATGTTGGAAATCCCCAAAGAGGCATTGTTTTTAGCTGGAAAAGCTTACTTTAAATACAAAAAAAGAAAGGGCACAAAAAGAACTCCGCTCCCGGATTTTTTTATTGGTGCACAAGCCGCCATCCAGAATTTGGATTTAATTACGAGAGATGTCTCTATATATCAATCGTATTTTCCAACTGTAAAATTGATAACTCCATAAGATTTGGTCTTCCCAGCATCGAACCAAGCAAATGCAGCCGATGATCACGTATGATGATCCATTTATGTTCGGTCAAAATATTTTTGACAAAGTACCATAATTTGGTACTATATAGTGAATGAAACGGAAGCATCACAAGATACTGGAACTTATTTTCAATCGACCAGTAAGTGGCAGTATCAAGTGGGATGATGTTGAAGCATTATTCGTTGCTCTTGGCGCTAAGGTGAGCGAACGTGAAGGTTCCAGAGTGGCGGTTGTTTTATTTAATGAGGTAAGAGTATTCCATCGGCCACACCCAACGCCAGTCACTGACAAAGGTGCGGTCTCAAGCATTCGCAAATGGTTGGAAAGCCACGGAGTTACACCATGAATATCATGACAGTTGAAGGGCGTAAGGCAAAAATAGAATACGATCCCGAGTTCGATATATTTCGGGGTGAAATACTTGGGCTCAACGGGGGGGCTGATTTCTATGGTAAAACACCGGATGAGTTGCGCTTGGAGTTTAAAAAATCATTGAAGGTATTTCTTGATGTCTGCAAAGAAAAAGGTATCGAACCATATAAAGAATATTCTGGCAAATTCAACCTTCGCATTTCTCCTGAAATGCACGCTGAAATAGCATCAATGGCTTCGGCAGACGGCAAAAGCCTAAATCAATGGGTTGTTGAAACGTTGGATCAAATTGTTCATGCCAATTAGAACCCTTGCATTTAACAAGTGCATCCAGCTAACGGAGATCCGCCTCGTACTTCAATACCTCTCTCATGGAAAAGCTTGCGAAGGAGCAAGTTGAAAAGAACTATCTGCGTTTCCTTATCCAGAAAATGAGAGCAGACTCTGCCAGGAACTCCCTGCTTATGTTTCGATCCAGCAGCCATTCCACTTTATCCAGCCATTGGCAATACTCGGCTAGGTCCTGAGAACTAAATCGATGAGAGATCGCCTGAAGCTCATTCTCGTAGTCAGGGTTGAAAAGTATCTGAACACATAGTTCCTCTGATTTTTTCCTGCCGACACTCAGGAGCCCTTTAAGCATCATCAGATCCCTGAGAAAAGTGCGGATTACCTGTATAGCAAGGAGGATATTCTCCCGTTTATTTGAAATCCGCTTTGACAGGACAAATAGCAAGAAAAGCGCCTTTTCCCTCTTACTTTTTAGAAATCCAAACAAATCTTCCCGAACTGAAAAAATATTCTGCTCAAGCAAATCTTTGGCCTTTGAGATGCTGCCTTCTGAAAAACAGGCCAGGAATTGGGCTGAGTCAGAGGGACAAAGACTTTCTTCTTTAATACGCTCCACAAGTGCGCTGACTGACAGGCCTTCACAATGTATCACCTGGCAGCGGGATACAATAGTAGGCAGGAGGGTCCTGACCGAGGTGGCTGTGAGGATAAGGTGGTT
>DFBQ01000057.1 GCA_002367355.1 Deltaproteobacteria bacterium UBA3076
CAGGCAGTGTCGTATCCGCCCACCAGACCGTGGTTGCCAGTTTTGATTTGGGCTCAAGGATACGGGCCGTAACCATGGCAACAACCAAATCTCTCCGGCGTGAACGCCTCGAACAGATAAGCCTTGAGAAATCCAACCGCCTCATGGCTGTCATTACGGCATCGACGTGACCATGAGCGGGAGATCCGTCCTCAACGATTTCAAAGACATCGGTCGAGACAAGATTTTCGCCCTTGAGGGAACGGCGCAGGATGTCAATGGACTGTGGTGGCAAGCTGGAAAGATTTGCCAATGTGCGATTTTTGACCTTTCCGTTCTCGCGATAACTTTCGCGGAGCAAAATGGCTGGTGGCGAGTTGCGATTTGGTATTGTAGCGATGTACATAACTACTATATATAGCTTATTATCGTGTATAAGTCAAGATATATTTGACATTTATTGATAGAATACATGACTACATTTTAACACCTTAAATCCCCACAATTACCCAGTATTACCTGTATTATCAGTATGTTAGGACAGACTCAGGAGTTAATTACGTCAGGAACTTCAGATTAACGGGTTCAGAGGTTCAGGGTTCACAAAAAACCTGTCTGCCGTGACTCCGGCACAGGCAGGTCGGAACCACAATAACACCCACGACTTCACGTCCTGTCAAATTTTCCGACACCTGTTGATAACGGTAATCTCACCACAAACCGGGCTCCTCCCTCAGCCACATTCTCTGCTGATATGCTTCCTTTGAGGCTTGCCACGAGCCGTCTGACCTGCCAGAGGCCGATACCACTGCCCTTGGGCTTGCTGGTCTTGAAGGGCTCAAAAAGGGCATCGGGTAATAACTCCTCAGGTATACCCGGACCGTTGTCAATGATCTCTATGATCGCCTGGCCGTGATCGTTGTCCTTGTTTGCCCTTATCTGTGTCTCCATTCCATCACCGCCTGCCTCCAGGACGTTAAGCAGCAGGTTTTCCACGATACTGAATAAGAACTCCGGATCGGTATGTATCTGGATTTTGCCCCGACAGTCAGGACTGATTTTCAATGTGCCTAACTTCTTACCCAGTTGTTGGCAGCGGTCCTTCAAAAACCCACAGAGTTCCAATTCCTTCCATATCGGAGTGCTCTCCCCTTTGAGCATGCTCAAGCGATTCTGCACCTTGGCCATCCGTTTGAGCGCATCATCAACAGCCTCCAGCATGTCCTGCTGAAACTCGGGGTCATGGATATGATCCGGGGCGTTATCCCGCACCAGAGAGAGCATAGTGGCCGCATTTTTGACATCGTGGAGGACAAAGGCTGATAGTGTGTTCCATGCCTCCTGCTCACGAGCATGGGCAAGTTTCTCGGCAATGCGAACTGCCAGCAGGGCCGAAGCCGCCTGGGTTCCCAGAGCTGTCAACAAGTCAAAATCGTCCTGGCCGTATTGTCCTCCGGTGAACTCCGGCCCGATGCCGATCAACCCGACGAGTTGGTCGCCGATGAAAAGCGGTGTCAGTAGTACCAGATTGAGATTGTCCAGGAAGACTTTCTTTTTTACCGCTATTTCCTCCCACGCCTTATCCGGTTCTTTGTCTTCACGGTAAAAATAGTAATGTGTCTTGAGGAATTGGATTAGAGGATCATCCGGAGCAAGATTATTTTTATTTGCTTTATCGTTTGGGTCTCTATGGGAGAAAATGGGTCTATAGCCATGTTCCGTATCCCCAAGCCATATAATAAGATTGGTTGTATAGAGACTGTCAGCCAAGACCTGGCGCAGGGCCTTCACCACATCGGCCTCGGTCAATGCCCCCTGGAGTTGATGAGAAAGAGCCAGCCACTCGTCCCGATACTCATATTTGTTGACATAAAAATGGGTACTGATAAAGAAATGCACTCGTCTACGCAGCTTGCCGGAACACGTGAAGATGCCGATGGCAACCAAACCCAGGGCAAGAAACAGCCAGCGCAGGACAAAGGGGAGCGGTAGCCCGAAGGTTCGCATGACCAGGGAGACGATTCCAAGGACAAATAAATATACAGCAAATATTGATGGGGCGACAAAAGAATAAACTACCTTCCGAGACACAAACATCTTGCGGTTTAACAGCCGATGACGGGCTACTGCGTAAAACATCAAGAACCATGCAAGGAGCAGGAGTGCAGCGAGCAGAAATAAATGATCAGGAACAAGACGCATGTATGTGAGCCGATAGGAAGTCGCCCAGCACAGTGTTCCGCAGACCAGGAAGCTTCCGACTATCAGAAATTTATACTCCCAGCGATGTGTCGGCATCAGGGCACGCCAGAACTCCTCCAGTCGCCAGGCGGCAAACAGCATGGCTATCAGGATAAAAATGGAATAGAAATATACAGGACCATAAAGGTCAAAAGTCAGGATTTCGTTTATCACTTGGACCACCGGGCGGCAGGCCAGGCAATAACAGGCCAACCCAACTACCACTATCCCAACAGAAATTTCAATATAAGAAGAGAGTCCTGACTCAGCGGTTGTTGCAACGGTTGCCTTACGCAACCGATGGGCCATGTTAAACCACATAAGGGCAAATACACTTTCTGAAAAAAGAAGTACTGGAACCACATACGGTTCAGGATGACAGGCCAGATAGATGTATTCTCCGGCCAGCAGAGGCAGGCCGAGCAAGGCCTGCACCAGCGAAAGGGAAAACCGCCGCTCGCCGGTTTTCAGGCGAAAAACCGGAAGACAGGAGAACAAAAGTAACAGATTCAGCGCGTAAAAGAGATGGATAGTCATAAAATAAACCCAAATCACCAGGACATCCAGCTTTCAGTTATCAGAACATAGATCCCGAGTCCCAGATTGGTAACCCCGTGAGCCAGAATACAGCCACTCAGATTCTTCTGCCGGATTAGTAGTAGATTGTAAATAATTCCCGCGATAATTCCAACAACAATACGATGGTGTTCGAGACCGAACAAGATAGACACGCTGATGAATGAAAACCAGGTAAAGCTACCCAGCGGCACAGTGCGAAAATCTTCGTTGATCAAGTAACGCAGAAGAAAAGAACGCCAAAACAGCTCTTCCATGACCGGCACGACAATCGTCGCACCCAGCAGACGCACGGCAATTAACCCTTTTGTACCTGCCGAAGACCAACCAAAGGCAAATGGATCAAAGCCGGAATGACCACTTAACTGCAGCAGATAGTCTTCCGGCACAATCCAGATGATCAGGACGAGGAGGCCGGAAAAGACTGCCGGCAAACACTCATATGGTGAAAGCTTCAGAGAAATATCCGCAGCATATTCGCGTTGCCAGAACCAGAGCAAGGCCCCGACAGTCATAGTCTTGCTATGCTAATATAGAGAACGTGGCTCCAATCAGATACAAAACGGGCAAGCTCGGTCAATAACAAGAACAGAACAAAGGGGAAAACATAGGGGACCCATGTTTTTTTCAGCAATTGCCGCATAATGTTTTATTATTAGGCCATGATCGCGCTGAAAAAAGTCACTTTTGAGCCGCCAACCTAAAATAGCTATATAAGTTTCGTATGCGTAATATATATATTACGCATATATTTTTATTATAGCTTTAGATAGACTCAGACTTTTTGCGGTCTAATCAGGCCATTAGTTCTAAATTTCGTAAGTTCTCAATAAGTCTGGGTAACAGTTACTGGATTCCCGCCTTCGCGGGAATCCATTGGATAGTCGCAAAACATGATTTGCCCGGACTTATTGAGAAGTTACTAAATTTCGTGTTTTTTGTGGCAGAATATTTTCAAGTTAATTGAGTTTGAAATGTCTAAAGTAACCTAAAGTGCCTTAAGTTGTGGTGTGCGCTTTCAGCGCGGTTAATATAAATAGATGGAGCGAAGTGACACCTTACTTTAGGCGCTTAAAACTTTAGTTCACTTAAGGCACTATTTCGGCTTGTTCGGGTTAGGAATTCCTCAATTATCAGTATTATCTGCCCAGGACCTCTCTTATGCTTTTAGAAAGCTGTTTCATGTTGAAGGGTTTCTGAATGAAACCATCGCAACCGCGTTCCAGTATTTTGGCTGCATCACCGTTTATACTGTATCCGCTTGAAAGGAGCACCTTGATATCGGGGTTAATCTCCTTTATTTTGTCATAGGCTTTGTCACCACCCATCTCCGGCATGATCATGTCGAGGATCACTATGTCAATCTTGTCTTTGTTGTTGCGGTAAACTTCTACGGCTTCTTTTCCGTTTCCGGCTGATAATACTTTGTATCCCAATTGTCCTAAAAGCGCTCCGCCAACCTCACGGATCATCTCTTCATCATCTACAAAAAGTACGGTCTCCGTACCCTTCAATAGCTCGCCGGGCATTTCCTTTTCTTCTATTAATTCCTTATCCGAGGCAGGCAGATAAATGTTAAAGGTGGTTCCCTGACCTTGTTCACTGTAAACGTTGATGACGCCTTCATGATTTTTTATGATACCGTAGGTAGAGGCAAGGCCTAAACCCGTTCCCCTGCCCATTTCCTTAGTAGTAAAGAATGGCTCAAATATTCTATGGCGTGTTGCTTCATCCATACCGATCCCGGTGTCGGTTATAGATATTTTCACATAACGGCCCGGCTTGATATCAAATGGCTTGATATAGTCTGCATCCAGCGCGACGTTCTCTGTTCGAAGGTATAGCTCTCCGCCTCCGGGCATGGCCTGCCAGGCATTGACATAAAGGTTTAAAAGCACCTGTTCTATCTGACCCTTGTCCGCCTCTACTGTCCAGATGTCCCTCTGGTATTTTCCATAAATTCTTATCTCTTTTTTTGTACGGCCAAACATCTCAGAGCTCTTGCTGGTCAGATCGTTCATATCTGTCGGTTTGACTTCGTATTTGCCTCCCCTGGCAAAACCTAGGAGTTGTTTTGTAAGGTCTGCTCCCCTTTTAACTATATCCTCTATTTCCTTGAAATGTACGTAGTCGAGATGGATAGAGTCAATATCCATTAACATCAAGGAGGTGCGGCCCTGGATACCCATGAGCAGGTTGTTGAAATCATGGGCAATGCCTCCGGCAAGGGTCCCGATGGCCTCCATTTTTTGGGATTGTTGAAGCTGGTCTCTGAGTCGCCTTTGCTCGGTGACATCTGTTTGAACCCCAATCCATTTTGAGGCGTTGCCTTCCTCATCCAAAATAACTTTGCCGCGATTCCACCAATAGTGGACGGTTCCATCCTTTCCAAATACACGGAACTCTTCATGATAAGGCTCATGTGTCTTTATGTGCTTTTCAATAGAGGCCGTCACGCGGTCGAGGTCATCAGGGTGGATTATGTCTTTCAATGCCTCTATGGTCCTTGGCAATTCACCCGGTTTATATCCAAGATGTTCATCAATTTTGCCGAACCATTCAAGATGACCATTTTCAATGTCCCATTCGTAAATTAAGTGGCTTGCGCTTTCTGCTGCAATGCGGAATCGTTCTTCGCTCTTTCTTAATGCCTCCAATGCCCTGGAGGCGCGAATCGTCTCGCAACTGTATGAGGCTAATATCAGGCCTATCTCCCGGTCTTGAGGCGTAAAGGGCGGCTCGCTTTTGCAATGAAGGGAGATGATGCCGAAAATTTTATCATTTTCATCTAACAGTGGAAATACAAGGAGCGAACCCTCTTTGTAGCCATTCCAGCCACTTGAGGTTATGTCGCTTTCTTCATTGATATTTTCCATGAAAATCGGTTCGCATGTAGTTATTATACGTTCGAAGACACTGTCTTTTCTCAAAGGGAAGGGGATTGTGGGAGGCGCGTGCCGGGGGCCGAGTGAATCAACAAGGATGAGGGAGTCTTCTTTGCATATATAGAGGCTTCCACCCTCGGCTGCCAGATTCTTGGCAAATTCTTTTAAAAGGAGTGGACCGATCTCAAGGAGTGGACCAAATCCCTTTAAACGTGAGCTACTTGCAAGCCTTTTCGCCGAAATGACGATCATGTTAAGCCGCTTGTTAATTCCCTCCAGTTCCTCGTTTCTTTTTCGCAATGCCTCCTTAGCCTGTTGTTCTTTTTCCTTGAGACTGATTATTTCAAAGACGTCTTCTAAAAGTTTCAATAATTTTGTAGGTTGGACAGGCTTTCGCACATATTGGAAAGCCCCCTTTTCGAGCGCAACCACAGCGGAATCCAGGTCCGGATACCCTGTTATCATGATACAGAAACAATCGGGGTTTGTTTGTTTCAGTTGGCTCAACAGCTCTGTACCCGAACAATCCGGTAATCTTACGTCCAAGAGCGCTGCCTGTGGTCTTCGTTCGCTCGCCAGTTTCAATCCTTCGGCGCATGTGGCGGCAGTAAGCAGCTCATAGCCCTCATCCTGAAGAATATCAGTCAGGTTGTCGCGCAATTCAGCATCATCATCGACAATAAGAATCGTATTGGCGATCATGGCCGGCCACCTCCGGGGTTGTGGTGGGTATTCTTGTGTTGGCCCGAGCATATGCCTTCAACCAGGCCCAGCAACTGTTCCATATCGATCGGCTTTCTCAGGAAGGTATAGGCATTTTCGTTCAGGGCCTGCAAAATGAGTGAATCCATCTCCGGCGCATAGCCGCTGACGATGATAGCCACGATATTCGGCTGTATCGATTTTATCTGACGATAGACCTCCAGGCCGTTCAGGAGTGGTAAATTCATATCAAACAAGAGAATATCAAATATGTTCGTTTTTGCTTTTGTAACAGCCTCTTTGCCATCGTACGCCGCGATAACCTCATAACCCCGTTCGGTCAGAATATCCACGAAGTTATTGCAAATTTCCTTGTCGTCGTCCACTGCCAGGACCAAGCCGCCCTTTCCATCCCTTTTCGCATCCTCGATCGTGCGAAACAAACGGTCCATGTCAATGGGCTTGCTCAAGATAGCGAACACGCCCTCATCCAGCGCCTGTCGCATCAGGTCCTCCACGCTGTATGCCGTAACCATGATGACCTTGACGCCGGGGTTGCGCCTCTTCATCTCAATGAAGCTTTCCACACCGTTCATCCCGGGCATCTTTATATCCATGAGAATAACATCAAAGGTCTGGACACCGGCCAGCTCGATGCCTTCCTCGCCGCTGGTGGCCGTTACGACCTCGTAACCCTCGCCATCCAATACATCTCTGGTGCTGTCCAGAAATTCCTCGTTATCGTCAACCAGTAATATTCGCCCATTCATGGGTAGTTCCTTTTAAGGTTATTTCCTAACTAGTACCTGAACGAAAACCCCAAATTTTGTTTTCTCAATTTAGGTCAAGGACAATTAACATATTAAGGTTACTTCCTTTTCAAATTCAAAATTTAGAATTTAGAATTGTGTCTGAACGGCCTTTTCGTTCAGGCACTAACTATGTCCCTGCCGGGATCACAAGGGTCACCTTTGTCCCGCGGTTTGGTGTGCTGTCCAGGGAGACATGGCCACCGTGTTCCTCAACTATCTTACGGACAATGGCAAGCCCCAGGCCGGTTCCGCGTGCCGACGTGGTAAACAGCGGTTCAAAAGCCCGGTCGGCTGTCTCGTCATCCATTCCGATTCCGTTGTCCTCAACTTCTATACGTATTCCGTTATCGGCAACTGAAGTTGATACCTTAACTTGGGGTTGATAAGGGCCTTCTTTTTCGTTCAGGCTGTCATGGCGTGCAGTAATTGCCTGGAGCGCATTATTTACCATGTTGAATACAACACGATGCATTTTATCCCTGTCAAAATGGACCATAGGGAGATCAGGAGAGCGTTCTGTAACAAGGGCTATATTTTCAGGTATTGTTATCTCGTCCAGCACTTTTTCAAGCCAAGGATTGATTTCCCCCTGAGTTGCCTCGGAATGCCGTCCCCGTGTGTATTCCAGCAATTCATCCACGATTGAATCGCATAGATCAACCTGTTTCTCGACCCTGTTCAGATGTTTGGTAATTTTCTTATCAGCATGGCCTAATTTCCGTTGAAGATAAAAGGCCGATGAACGGATCACCCCCAAAGGATTGCGGATTTCATGGCTAACCGTAGCTGTAAGCTGACCGAGTACGGACAACCTTTCTCGCTTGATCAACTCCTTCTGGGCGGCCTCCAGGTCGCGCGTTCGTTCCTTGACCAGCTCTTCAAGGTGATCCCGGTGCTTTGCCAGTTCCTCTTCAGCTTTTTTGCGCTCCGTGATGTCTTGTGCCGCACAAATCACATATTCGACATTTCCATTATGGTCCAGTTTCGGCGTCCTTGTGATGGAAAGTAAACACGTTTGCCCTTTGCTATTCTTAATCGTTTCCTCGGTGCGAATCTGTATTTTTTTCTCAAATACTTCTATGTTACCTGCAACAAAAATTTCGGTTTCTTTTTTGCTTATTATTTCATATAGATTCCTATTTTCTAAATCAACCTTTTCAATGCCCAAGAACTCTGCATGGGCTTTGTTTACAGCGCCATAGGTATATATATCTGTCAAATACCAGATCTGAGTATCTATGTTGTCGAGCAGTAACGTCTGTTCCTCAGACTTTTTATGCTCAAGTTGAATTAAAAAAGATTGTGCGACTATTCTGATCAAACCGCCTTCCTTTTCTAATTCTCCACATATCCTAACTATTTCTTCTCCACTGTAGCTCTCTCTATCTTCTAATGCTGCGGCATTTACTTTATCAGCTATGAGATCCATAGCTGTCTCTATGCCGATACTCTGTGCATAGGTATTTATTAAATCAGTTATTTTTATTTTCATGTCGTAAACTTTTCTTTATTCTATACAGTATCATCTTTTTTGGGCAAGAGTAAAACCACTGAACTGGTATTATGAAAACCACTGAACTGCCCGGGCTCCAGGCGAATTTCACCGTAAGTCTCCCAACCTAACAGAGGAACACCAGGCAAGACCTTCTTGAAGCGGTCCACACTCTTGGAGAATATATCTCCAAGCATTAACTGCTTGGCCGCGCAGTCGAATACGAGGATGCCGGCAAATTTTGAATAACCCGCATTTTCTGCAGACTGTTTTGCTATCATGACAGCTTTCTCAGCGGCGCCGATTTGCTTTTCCAGATTACTGCCGTCCATAATGCGAAAAATAGTTCCCTCGGTAATACCGCAGGTAAAATTTAGAGAGCCATCCTCGTTTATACCCATTGGCCATCTTATCTTATATTGCCCTTCTTTTTCAGTAGCTAAACCAAGCATGTAATTAGTAAAAAACTGCGCAATATCTGCAGGTGTTTTAATTCTTTCTACGTCTATACCTCTTTTTCGTGCAACTTCTGCTGTTTCTTCCTTCCATAGCTCCCATGCCGGCCTGTCATTTATCTCATAAAGCACATTACCCTTAGTCCTGGTTGCTTTTAATGTTCTACCAAGAGGGATATGTCCGTGTTTTACACTGGTAAATAAAGGCGTTTTTGAGGCAAGGAGGCAGACACTAAGCGCATTGGTGTACACTTTGTCATTAGAAAACACAAATGTCTTCTTCATCTTGAAATCGTCACCTGCCATTCCTCCGACTATCTTTAGTTCCCTGCCCAAGAAATAGGAAGCTAACAAGGTAGCTTCTTCACCTGCGCCTGATAGACCATCAATCAGGAGAATGGCAGTCGAGTGGGGATAACCATCTAAGTTACTTGGTAGATTCGCTACAACTTCTCTTATTGCTGTTTCCGGGTCTTGCTTGACGCCTTGAGCCATAGCAGTGAAGACTTTAATGCCATTTGAGAAAAGTAAGCCTACGGCTATACTTCCCTTTTCAATCCTTTCCTCAGTAAATTCCCCTGTTGTAGAAGCTCCGATTAAAGGTGCGTTATTGGTAGCCTTTCTTACTGCATCTATAACTACACTATGGTCATACAGGTTGGATGAGTAAACTATACTCAGGTCAACTCGATTTTCTCCAAGCTTCTTTTTAGCCTGCAGCACGGCTTCTGTAGCTACAGCAGCGCTATCCTTTCCACTACTCAAACCAGTTGCTAATTTTGTTGTCATTATAATCTCGCGTCTTTTTTCTAAATTTAGTTAGACGTTCAAATGAGTTAAGAGTTAACTTTTCACTCTCTTGGGAATAATGATGGTGACCTTTGTCCCATGGTTAAGTTCGCTGTCAAGCGAGACTGAGCCACCGTGTTCCTCAACGATCTTTTTAACAATGGCAAGCCCCAGCCCGGTGCCGCGTGCCCACGTGGTAAACAGCGGTTCAAAGGCACGCCCGGCAGTCTCGTCGTCCATTCCGGTTCCGTTGTCTTCAACCTCAACACGTATTCCATTGTCGGCCTTTGAGCTGGTCACTTTCATAAGGGGCTGATACGGGCTTTCGTCCTTATTCCATTTTTCCCGGCGCAGGGTAACTGCCTTGAATGCATTCAGGACAAGGTTGATCACAACACGACGCATTTTGTCCCTGTCAAAAAGGACCATTGGGAGTTCAGGAGAAAGATCGCTAACCAGGGTTACCTGTTCAGGTGTTGTTATCTCTTCCAATACCTTTTCCAGCAATGGATTGATTTCTCCATGAATTACCTCGGAATGCCTCCCCCGTGTGAATTCCAGCAGATCACCGACGATTGTATCGCACAGAGCTACCTGCTCCTCGATCCTGTTAAGATGTTTATCAGCCTTCTCGTCTTTGCTGACTAACTTTCGCTGAAGATAGAAGGCTGATGAGCGGATTACCCCCAGGGGGTTGCGGATCTCGTGGCTCACAGTGGCTGTGAGCTGGCCGAGCACGGACAGCTTTTCGCGCCTGACCAGTTCCTCCTGGGCGGTCTCCAGATCGTGCGTTCGTTCCTTGACCAGTTCTTCAAGGTGATCGCGGTATTTCGCCAGATCCTTCTCTGCCTGCCGGTGCTTTTCTTCAAGTTGTTTCTCTTTTGTTACATCTTTTGCACAGCCAACCATACCTATCATATTACGTTTTTCATCCCAAAAGGGTGCCTTATAGACATCAAGGATGAGAAATTTTCCTTTGATATTACCGGATTCTTCGAATCTTTGTGGTCTTTTGCTTTTCATAACCGCTAAATCGGTAGCAAGGCATGTTTCTCCGAATGTGTGGTAGTCTGGATTTTCAGGATGGGATTCCCTTTCCCTATCGGCAAAATACATATCTGTTTTGCCAATGGGTTCATCAGTGCCTTTGGCATTAAGCAATTTTTCACAACAGGCCTTATTTGCAAAAACAAACTTACCCTCCAGGTCTTTTGTCCATATAAGGTCCGGCAGATTGTCGCACATCAACCTGACCATGGAATATAAGTGCTTGTATCGGCTCTCGCTCGCCCGTAGCGTTTCTTCCGCCTGCCTACGTTCGTCAGCTTCCATTGCCAGGGAAATATAATCTGCCGGGGAGCGAGCAAAATTCTGCTCCGTCAGGGTCCATTTGCGGGCCGGCCCCATATGCTCATAACACACAATTCCTATTATCTGTCCTTTCAGTCTGATCGGGACATCCAACATGGATGTAATACCGAGCGGAGCGAGATAGGAGTTGAGAAATTCTCGTGTTCTGGGATCTTTGCAGGCATCATGTGCAGCAATTAATTCACCTTCTGACAATGCCTTAAAATAGGCAGGATAGTCCGCTGCCTTCAACTCCATACCGTGCGAATGGTGATCTGTGCTCAATTCATACATATCAACGCAGCGAATTATCGAGTGATTTTCTGCAAATAACCACACACTCACCTGCCCCACCTCAAAGGTGCGGGCAACGGCTTCTGTAATTATCCTCAGCGAATCATGAAGGACGCCATGGTATAGTTTCTCGCTTTTTGCCAGCTCCATAAGCATTTTATTTTGCCTTTGGACAAACCCTTCTCTTCTATGCAGCTCCTTCTCCAACTCCATTTTATGGAGGGCAAGGCCTATATCACCAGCCACCTCCTGCAATAGTTCCTTCTCCTCGTCATCAACAGTGACATTGGGTGCAAGCAATACGGTAAGCAGCCCCAAAAGCCGGCCTGCGTGCTCGACCCGGATGATCATAGCATCTTTGTTGACACATGCGTCTTCGAAGAAGCAACCCTCGCAATCTCTGGATTTATCCAGGACTACAAGATGGTCCTTCTGAGCAAGCGCTTTTTTTATGCAAAGAGGATGGTTGCCGTTCATGACGTGTCGGCAGAAACGGGAGACATTCTCACTGAAACCAGAACCCACTACAGTGGCAAATGTTTCGTCATCCTGCAAAAATCCCAGCCATGCGGCATTGTACGCCCGTGTTTCTATCAGGGCATCACAGGCTTTCCGGAGGAGACTGTCTCTGTCCTTCTCCACCAAGATCAATTGATTGACATTTCTGATGGCTTTGAGCACGCTGTTCATGTGCTCAATGCGCCTTTCGGCCTTTTTACGTTCAATGGCGTACCGCATGGAGCGCATCAGCGAGTTGCTATCCAGTTGGTTCTTGGAGAGATAGTCCTGAGCGCCTGCCTGCAACGCCTTATTTTTAATCGTCTCATCTTCAAGACCGGTCAGCACGACAATCGCAACCTCTGGTGCTTGGGCCTGTAAACCGGTGAACGTATCAAATCCCGAACTGTCAGGCAGTCCCAGATCTAACAGGACTAAATCAATGTCTCCCGCAGCAACAAGATGCTTTAGCCCTGTCGAAAGCCGGTCGACATGCTCCAGATCGAACGTAGCTCCATCTGCATCGGAGACCATCTCCTGAATCAGGCGTGTATCTCCTGGGTTGTCCTCAATCAGCAAGACTTTCATGATTTTGGATTGCGTATTCATTTCTTTTTTCTCTTGGATGTCTTAATTAACGATACAATTATAGCCATAAGTTCTTTTGTTTTTCGTAGTTCGTGGTTTGTGGACTCCGATTTGCGATCCCTGACCTCCGACCTCCGACCTCTGATCCCCGATCCCTGAGTCACGGAGATTTGGACACTTGGTGTTTTTTCGCTACGGAGTTCTATTATGTTATCGGACAGACTTTGGATGAACTGAATTAATTGTGATCTGTCCGCCATTACGGTCGGCATAACGATGTGATAATCACTGAAACACTTTATTGTAGCCGTTTACGGCTTGAAACTAGAAATTGGAAAGTAGAAATTTGGGAGTTTGGCTGTTTACAAACTGCCAAAAGAGTTATCAGATATGGTCCGGCACGACTTTGATAAGTGGAACAAAACAGTACAAAAGCATGAAGGCCAAATTTCTAATTTCCAAAAAACTAAAAAAAATGTAGGCTGAAAAATGGAAGATGCTTCATAGTCAGTGTCTGAACGAAAAGGCCGTTCAAACACAATTTTGAATTCTAAATTTTGAATCTTGAATTTAAAAAAGGAAGTAACCTTAATATGTTAATTGTCCATGACCTAAATAGAGAAAATAAAATTTGGGGTTTCCGTTCAGGCACTAATTAGAAATAATACCAAATGGGTGAAAGTTTGTAATAGCAAAACATTCTGTAATCATTAAACTAATAGCTAACCGCTAAAGGCTAATCGCTCAATTTAGGTATGATAAAGCGGAACATATTTGACACGGTCGTAACATACAAGGGGTGACATGAAAAACTCTTCTACAACTGATGAACTGCCCGGCTTTCTTCGTCCCTTTTTTTGGGATGTTGATTTTCGGACTCTTTCGATTGATGAGTCATCCTACTTTATCATCAGCCGACTGATGGAGCATGGCGATGAAGCTGCAATGAGTTTTCTTTTGAAAACCTATAACAGCGAAGCAATGATAGATGTCTTAAGGACAAGCAGAGTCCTTTCAAGGAGATCCAGAAATTTCTGGAAAATACTTTTGGGCGTAGCAGGTGAACCATGTATTCCGAAGCGATATCCGACTCCGTATGGGATTTACTCTACCGACTGAATTCCATTGCCCAGATGAAATCCTGTTATCTTGGCGGGGGAACGGCTCTGGCTCTTCAGTTGGGACATAGGATATCAGAGGACCTGGACTTCTTTGTTGTGGAAGAATTTGATCACCTTTCCTTTGAAACGGCAATAAAATCGAAGAGTTTGAATACCCTCGTGCTCAATCACTCATTTGGCCATACTGAATTGATAATACAGTCTGTTAAGGTTGATCTGATAAGAGAGCGTATTCCTTTGAAATTTCCTCCGAAGCCCATCGATAGCCGGATGGAAAATCTCAGGATGGCTGATCCAAGAGACATAGGCCGAATGAAGATTTTGTCAATAGGAAGCCGCGGCAACAAAAAGGATTTTGTAGATTTATATTGCCTAACAAGGAAAGTAATCCCCTTAGGTTCACTGTTGACCCTTGCAACGGAAGAAGATCATGGTGTTCGGTACAGCAAGCTTCTTTTCCTCAAAGGGTTGGTCGATTTTGAAGAAGCTGACCGTGATGCTGACTTGACACTTATATGGGATATTGCTTGGGAGGAAGTTAAGCAGGGTTTAACGGATGAGGTTAGGCAAATCGCAGAAAAAATTCAATAAATACTCAAGTTTTCGAAAAATAG
>DFBQ01000146.1:0-880 GCA_002367355.1 Deltaproteobacteria bacterium UBA3076
TTAGTGACGGATTTTGGGCCGTCTTTAGTATGTCCGGACTCAGGATACGCAAATATCAGGTCGATGTCCGAGGAAAAGTTAAGTTCTCCGGCCCCGAGTTTGCCCATCCCGAGGATAATCAAGGATTGGGGGTTGCCTTCCTTGTCTGCAGGACAGCCAAGTTCCTGACATTGCCACTGATGGAGGAGGCTGAGAGCACTCTTCAGACATGCCTCTGCCAGGGATGAAAGGTCCTCCATGGTCTCTTTGAGATCTGACCACTTGGCAAGGTCTCTCCATGCTATCCTGACCATCTCTCGCCTTCTCAGCCGGCGCAGAATTATTCCGAGTCCTTTATGGTCTCGGGCTTCCTTGACTGAATTATTGACTATTCGGTCATAGTTACCGTTCGTATAGGAATTTATAAGATCACTACTTCCTAAAAGATCTAATAGCAGCCCTGGTTCCTTGACGCAGTTCTTTGCGACAAATTCACTAAAGGCCCACACCTGTTTCGCCGTATTTATTATATGTGAATCATCAGGAACCGGAAGTCCGGATGAAAGCGAAGCCTCCACAAAGCTTTTCCAATAGTTATCAGCCTTTAACAGGAGTTCTTCAGGTAGTCGTCTCTGAGGCAACATTTTTTCTCAAATGAGGGCATGGTAAAAAATAACTTGGCATTTTCGCATCCCATCTTCACCATATCCTTAATCGATCCTCAATCGCAAAATCCTCGAATTAGCACTGATAGTCCTGCGGTTTTGCTCAATCAGATCGACTAAATCTATGGCAAATCTGGGCGCGAATTCTACCAATTTATTTTTTACCAGGCCCTAAAATTTTGGAATTTTGTATCCAGCGTATTATGTTCTTACTTAAGTTAAGCGATTAGCTGTTA
>DFBQ01000146.1:916-11085 GCA_002367355.1 Deltaproteobacteria bacterium UBA3076
AATGGGTGAAAGTTTGTAATAGCAAAAATATTCCGTAATCATTAAGCTAATAGCTAACCGCTAAAGGCTAATCGCTTAGTTTAGATCCTACAGTCTTTTTTATTTCTATACTATAGACGTTGCCATTTAAACAGGTCAAAGAACAGAGCACAGGTACATCCTTGAGCACTGAAAATAATTTAGGGTTAAATCCCCGGATATTGATTAGGTCTACCAATTGGATCGGAGATGCCATCATGACTACACCTGCAGTGATGGCATTTAGGAAAAACTATCCAAAAGCCCATATTTCTATTCTGGCAAGGCCTTGGGTAGAACCTGTCTTCTCCGGGAATCCCGCTGTAGACGAAGTTATATCTTGCGGCAGTACGGGCAGTAACAGTACGATCTTGGAAAAATTAATCCTCGCCAAATCTCTTAGGAACAAAAAATTTGATCTTGCCCTCCTGTTCCCAAACTCCTTTGAGTCAGCCCTGATCGCGTGGCTTGCCCGCATACCTGAGCGCGTGGGTTATGCCACCGACGCAAGACGCCTGATTCTCACATTGCCGGTATCAGTACCTGAGGACCGCAGGAGTAAACACGAAATATTCTACTATCTAAACCTTGTTGATCATATAGGCCACTTGCATTCTAATACCCACTCAACAAATAAAGCAGGTCGCGAGGAACAAACCGAGCTATTCCTTAAGGTCCCGGCCCAAGGGGAGTCAGGAGCCAGGCAGATACTTGCTCAAATGGGGTTAGATCAAGGAGCGTTACTCGTGGGGTTTAATCCGGGCGCCGCATATGGGCCGGCAAAATGCTGGCCGGTAGAGAGATTTGTATCTTTGGGAAAGGCCTTGGTCGAGCATTTCAAAGATTGTCATATATTGGTTTTTGGGACCAACAAGGAAGAGTCTGTGGCAGAGGACATTTGCGGTCCTGTTGGTGAAAGAGGCCGCAATTTGGCGGGAAAGACAAGCCTCGCTGAGGCCATGGGGCTTATATCAAACCTCGATTTGCTTGTGACAAATGATTCTGGTCTTATGCATATTGGCGCAGCATTAGGAGTTCCTTTGGTTGCGATTTTTGGCTCTACAAATCCGGTTACAACAGGTCCATGGTCAGCCAATAGTGTTATAATTCGCCACAAACTTCCATGCAGCCCGTGCCTTAAACGCAGTTGTCCCACGGATTTTAAATGTCTGCTTGGGATTGAAGTCGAGGAAGTTTTACAGGCCTGTCTGCAACAGTTGAACGGGAAATGATAGCCGTTCAAGGTTCAAAGGTTCAGGGGTTCAAAGGTTCAGGGATCATAAGCGCTAAGTTATTTTTGCACCGGATGGACTAATGAACATCGAACATCGAACGTCCAACATCGAATATTGAATGGGAAAAGATGAAGAAATAGAAATGGTGCGTATTGGATATTCGTTTTTCATTCGACGTTGGACGTTNNTTCGACGTTCATCTTTCAAAACAATTCCGTATGGCATAAATGTAACCTTGAACCCTTGAACATTTGAACCTCTGAACCTTTCTTTACAGAAATGAACATTAGAAGAGCAGTATTTCTCGACAGAGACGGGACAATCAATGAAGAAGTCGGTTATCTGCGCCGGATGGAGGATCTTGTCTTGATAGAAGGGGCGGGTTCAGGTATTCGTCTCCTCAATGAGTGCGGTTATAAGGTCGTTGTGATAACCAACCAGTCCGGAGTAGCCAGAGGCTTCTTCGACGAGATTTTTATCAAAAAGGTACATGAAGAGATGGCAAGGCGTCTTTCTAAAAGTGGTGCCTATGTGGACAGGTGGTATTACTGTCCGCATCATCCAACTGAAGGGAAAGGAGAATACAGGATAGAATGTGGTTGTCGTAAGCCATTCCCAGGCATGGTGGATCTTGCCATCAAGGAATTAGGTATAGTTCCTGAGGAATCTTTTGTTGTGGGAGACAGTATTCGAGATTTGGAGATTGCCTGGCGTGTGGGGGCAAAGCCAGTACTTGTCTTAACCGGCTACGGAAAGGAGACCCTTTCACGGCTCTTGCCGGACCAGAAGGAGCGGTTGCCCCACATTGCATCTGATCTATTTGATGCCTGTACATGGATATGCGAATACTGTTGGTAAAACTCAGCGCTATAGGAGATGTAGTACATACACTTCCTGCCCTTGCCGCTTTGCGCAAGAGATATCCTGATGCACATCTAAGCTGGTTGGTGGATGAGGCAGCCTCTGACCTGCTTTGCTCTCATCCTATGCTGGATGAAGTAATAATCTATCCCAGGCGCAGGTTCGGAAAGCTATGCGGCAATCTGAGACAGTGGCCAAGGTTGATTAAAGAGGTGAGAAGTTTTATTAGTCATCTTCGCAGCAAAAGCTACGATGTTGTGATAGATTTTCAGGGTCTGCTGAAAAGCGGTGTCTTGACCGGACTCTCTCGAGGGGCATGCAAGCTTGGTTTTGCAGAAGGGAGAGAGGGGAGTTCTATATTTCTGACGGACAAGCTTCCCCGCTATGATCCTGACGAGCATGCTGTGCTCCGCTATCTCAGGCTGGCTTCTTATCTGGATGCAGATATTAAGGAACCTGAGTTTCCCTTAGCTATTGGAAAAGCTGATACGGAGAAGGTGGGCCGACTGTTGAGGGAAGCAGGTGCGGAAGACTGCCGCATACTTTGCCTTAATCCTGGAGCTACATGGGAAACAAAGAGATGGGCCCCAAAGGGATTTGCAGAAGTAGCAGACAGTTGTTTCGAGCGCTGGGATATGGTTCCCATCATAGTTGGAGGGCCGGGCGATAAGAGCCTTGCTTCTAATATTGCAATGTTCGCAAAGCATCCTGTTATTGATTTTACCGGGCTAACCAGCCTCAGGACCCTTGCTGCTTTGTATCAGAGGGTAGGGGCTGTGGTAAGTACCGATACAGGCCCCATGCATCTGGCGGCCGCAGCCGGAGCCCCCCTGGTTGCTCTGTTCGGACCCACGGCTCCATGGAGGACAGGTCCTTTTGGCAGGGAACAACAGGTTATTAGATTAGGACTTCCATGCAGTCCCTGTTTTAAACGTCACTGTCCTGACCCGAAATGTATGATGGATATTTCTCCTGAGCAGGTAATCGAGGCGGTTGGAAGAATTGGAAGAATTGAGTGATTTTGTGATTGAGTGATTTGGTGATTGGAGGTAATAAGTTATGATCAAGTCCATTAGTCCCGAACTGTTGAATATTCTTGCGTGTCCTAAGTGTAAGGGTGATGTGAAGCTTACTGAAAATGAAGATGGGCTGATTTGTGAGAGCTGTGGTCTGTTGTACGAGATACGAGAAGGTATCCCCGTAATGCTGATAGATGAGGCCAAACCTTATCCAGTAACAAAAAAGAACCTAAGTTAAGCGATTAGCTATTAGCAGTTAGCTTTTAGCTTAATAACCCGNNAGTGTAAACTACAAAATGAAGGATACCAAAAATCGTATAATAAGACTTAAGGAAGCCGTTCGTCGATTTGACTCCTCTTGCCTGCTGGTGGCCGGAGATATCATGCTTGACCAGTTTGTTTGGGGTGATGTGTCGAGGATATCTCCTGAGGCGCCGATCCCTGTGGTGGAAGTCCAGAAGGAGACCATGCTCCTTGGTGGTGCGGCAAACGTGGCAAATAACCTCAGGGCCATGGGCAGTCCTGTAATCCTTGGTGGCGTAGTCGGGAAAGATGCCATGGGAGAGAACCTCAGGGAGCTTGCCAGGTCCGGGGGTATAGATGCGATCGCTGTTGTTGACGGCATACGCCCTACCACGATCAAGACCAGGATAATCGCCAGGGGTCAGCAGGTAGTGAGGGTTGACAGGGAGAATAATAACTCCCTAAACGACTCATCAATAAAGGCCCTGATCGAGGCCTTTGAGAGACTGGCTCCTGGAATTGACGGAATTATTGTATCTGACTATGCCAAAGGTGTGGTTTCGGCTCGCTTCATGGATGAATTAAGGAAGATCTCAGGCGAGAGAGGCATTCCCCTTTTAGTAGATCCCAAGCCTGCCCATAGTTACCTCTACCATGGAGTGACACTGGTGACCCCTAATCGGCAAGAGGCAGAGGCAATGGCAGGTCTTGAGATCAAGAATACGGAGAGCCTAAGTCAGGCTGCACAAGAGATCCAGGGAAGATTGGGAACAGAGGCGGTACTCATTACCCGAGGGTCGCACGGGATGGCCCTCTGGCAAAGGGAAAACGGATTATTTACAGTGCCGACTATGGCACGTGAGGTCTTTGACGTCACCGGTGCAGGAGATACGGTCGTAGCGGCTATGGCCCTGGGAATAGTCAATGGGCTCACTTTCCCTGAAGCAGCTTATTTAGCAAATATTGCCGCGGGTGTAGTTGTTGGAAAGATCGGAACTGCTACTGTAACTGCTGAAGAGATTATGGAAATTTTAGAGAAATAAAGGGGAGAGTAGCATCCAGCAGAATTCGGATAATGAGCATATTACATTCTCCGCTGCCAGCCAAGCTGGTTTGTAGTATATTTTCTCAGCAAAAAGGGCTCATAAACAGAGTGGCTGATGCCCTGTGTGGTGCATACGGCACTGCTGATTTTAAGAGTCCGGTCATTCCTTTCGACTGGACTTCCTATTATGAGCCGGAGTTTGGGAGCGGCCTCAAGAGGATATTCATGAGTTTTACTGAATTGGTGTTTCAAGATGCTTTAGCTGAAATTAAGCACGCCACTGACAAGCTGGAACAGGAATTTAGTACAGAAGGGAAAAGGCGAGCAAATATTGATCCCGGCATTTTAACTGCTGAACGTCTTGTGCTTGCCACAGGCAAGAATTTTCCCCACCGGATTTATCTTGGCCGGGGCGTATTTGCAGATCTGACGTTCATATACCGGAAAGATTCTTTTATGCCCTTACCATGGACTTTCCCAGACTATGCATCGAAAGAGGTGATAGAGTTCTGGAACAATGTGAGAAAATCTTATCTGCAAGAGTTCAGCGAGGCGAGAGCCCGAAATAGTCAAATAACTGAGGGCGTTTCAATTAATCCAACACAGAAATGATTACACTACAAAATTCCGCTCAAAATGCTCCAGATGCAAGGCGCGAGATTTTCGAGGAACGAGGCGTACTTGGCGTACGTCGAAGTAACGAGGAAATCGAAGCAACGCAGCAGATGGGGTATTTTCAGCAAAATCAGAAAAGGTGATCCAATGCTACGCAGTATGACTACATTTGCACGTGTGGAATATGCCGGGGATGGCTGGTCTTCCGCATTGGAGCTGAAGTCTGTAAATGGAAGGTTTTGTGATATCCATATCAGGTTACCCAGGTGGATGAATCCCATTGAAGACCGCATTAAGAAATTGGTGCAGGAGAGGATGATTCGCGGTCGCATTGACCTGAGCATACAGCACGAAGGTAGTGATGCAACAAGGTCCGCCTTTAAACCTGACCTGGATCTCGGACGTTCTTATCTAAATGCAGTCAAGTCTCTGGCTGATGATCTTGGTTTAGAGGGCACACTGGATCTTCCGACGCTTTTGTGTTCTTTAAAGGACGTTATCACTGTTCAAGAACAGGGACCGGATACGGAAAAGGCATGGGAAAGGATAAAAGGTCAATTAGAGGAGTTGCTTGACAAGGCCCTATCAATGTCAGCCACGGAGGGAGTCACCCTGGAGAGAGATTTGAAATCAAGGCTGTCTCAGGTTGAGCAATGGGTTGAAGACATATCAAAGCGGACAGAAGAGCACCTCAAGAAGGCCCAGCAAGCGCTCAAGGACAGGATTCAGTCGATTTTAAAAAATGTGCCCGCAGATGAGGGGCGCTTGATTCAAGAAATGGCAATACTTGCCGATAAGCTGGATATTACGGAGGAGATAGTTCGGGTTCGTAGCCATATAGAGCAGTTTAGAAAGTTTTTTGCAAAAGAGGGGGCAATAGGCAGGAAAATGGATTTTTTACTCCAGGAGCTATTCAGAGAGGTCAATACTATGGCATCCAAGTCATCTGATTCTCTGATTTCTTGCTCGGTCGTTGAGATCAAGGGTGAGCTGGAAAAGCTGCGCGAACAGGTTCAGAATGTAGTATAGGAATAGGGAGAGCATATTATGAGCTGTAGATGTAAACTGCTTAATATTGGTTTTGGCAATACAATAGTGGCAGAACGTGTTGTTGCCGTAGTCAATCCGTCATCTGCTCCTATGAAGCGTTTGAGAGAGGAAGCAAAGATCAATAGCCGCCTTATTGACGCAAGTCAGGGTCGTCGAACTCGTTCCATAATTGTAACAGACAGTAACCATATTATACTCTCTGCTATACAGGCAGAGACAGTTTCCCAAAGACTCAGTGCAGACATTTTGACCAAATCAGAAGAGAAAGATCCAAAATACTGATTGTGCCCTATATCAATGGAACAAGGGAACCTATTTGTGATTTCCGCCCCTTCAGGGGCTGGGAAAACCACTCTATGCCGCAGACTGCTTGAGCAGATTTCCGGGATTTCTTTTTCTATCTCATACACTACCCGTAATCACAGGGAAGGGGAATTTGATGGTATAGACTATCGCTTTGTTACTCAGGAGAGATTCGAGGAGATGGTCTCTGCCGATTCATTTCTTGAATGGGCACGGGTATATGACAATTTTTACGGAACAAGTAAATCAGAAGTGCTGTCAAGGCTTGAGCTGGGAGAGGATGTGCTGCTGGACATAGATGTCCAGGGGGCCAGGCAGGTTCGCAGACTATTCCCAGGAGCCATTCTGATATTCTTGCTGCCTCCGTCGTGGTCGGTATTGGAAGCCCGGCTCAGGGGTAGAGGGAGTGAGGACTCCTCAAGGTTGAAACTCAGGATGGCCAATGCAAAATCAGAGCTGGAGGCAGTGCATGAATATGACTTCGCCGTGATAAACGACGACCTTTCAAGGGCCACTGAGGACTTGAAATCCATAGTGATCGCCCAGAGATGCAGAACACCCAGGACTTTGGCAAGGCAGCGCCTTAAGTCTTCGTAGCCACCGATCTTTTTTATTCTTCAATGGTTCCCGACTCAAAAACTCAATCAATAATAATCTGGGGCATACATCCAGTAAGGGAATTTTTAGAGATTTGTTCTGATGATTGTCAAAGGCTTTTTGTCCATCCTTCCTTTGGAAAGAAAAAAGCGCAGGCCGGCCTGTTACGTCTGGCAGAGCGGCACGCGGTTTTTGTGGAACGTACGGAAAACCTTGAAAGTGCAGGCGTTCCTGCAGGGACTGTACATCAGGGAGTTGCTGCCCTGGTAAGACCTGTTTGGTCTATTGACTTTTCCAGTCTGCCCTTGTATTGGAGAGATAAAAGGCCATTAGTGGTAGTATGTGATCAATTAACGGATCCACAGAATGTGGGAGCTGTAGTACGTTCTTCAGTTGCCCTGGGTGCTCAGGCAGTTTTGCTCTCCAGTCGAAGAACCGGTCGGATTACCGGAGCAGTGGCAAAATCATCTTCTGGAGCACTGTTTCACATAAAGGTATGCCAAGTAGGAAATTTAGTAACAGCCATGAGGCAACTTAAGGAAATGGGACTCTGGATAGCAGGGTTAAGCCCGGATGGCGAGCATCCGCTCTGGGAGTTGGATTTGAATAGGCCTTTAGCTCTGGTAGTTGGTGCAGAAGGGACGGGACTGCGCCGTCTAGTCAAAGAGACGTGTGACTTCCTTGCAAGAATACCTCATTTTGGTCCTGTTGGTTCCATGAATGTTGCCTCTGCTGCCAGCATAGCCTTGTACGAGGTTGCAAGGCAGCGTAATTTAATAGTATAGGAATTTTCTAAGTCCGCCCGAAGGGCGCTAAGTTCTCGCCGGTTTACACCGGCATGAGGCGGTGATTTTATGATCAGTCTGTATGAGAAGGTAACCGGGGCCGCATATGCGGTATTCAGGCCTTTCTTGGAATTGTGGTCCAGGTTAGAGGGAAACAATGGGATGTGGTCGGGTCGCTTGGGGCACCTTCCCAACTATGTTACTGCAACCGGTCCTCAGGATTTATGGCTCCAGGCGGTTTCAGTGGGGGAAGTGGCCGTGGCGGAGGCCTTGGTCCAGGCCATTGACCGCCGGGCACCAGGATTAAAAATTCTCATATCAGTTACTACGCCGGCGGGTTTTGCCAGGGCAATGTCCTCCCTCGGAGCCCGTTGCTCAGTGATTCCTTATCCTCTTGATTTTCCACAGATAGTTCGCAGAATGGCAAGTGAGGTCCGTCCCAGTGTGTATGCCTGCCTTGAGACCGAACTCTGGCCCAACCTTATCAGCGCGGTGAGGCAATTCGGGGGCAAGACCGTGCTCTTAAACGGCCGCATTTCAGCCAGGTCTTTTCCCAGGTATTTGAGATTGCTCTCGATTACCAGACCCTTGCTTGCCGGTTTTTCAAAGATTTGCGCCATTT
This sequence comes from Deltaproteobacteria bacterium UBA3076, assembly GCA_002367355.1. Taxonomy (GTDB): domain Bacteria; phylum Desulfobacterota; class Dissulfuribacteria; order Dissulfuribacterales; family UBA3076; genus UBA3076. The sequence continues at coordinate 9,310 of DFBQ01000146.1, forward strand.
CTGATATCCACGCAAATAGGCTGGCGGCACTTGGGGCTCCCATGGACAGGATACAGGTCACAGGAAATGCCAAGTTCGAGGGTCTTCTGTCCAGACCTGATCCTGATCGTGTGATGGGTCTTCGCAATCGCCTCAGAATTGAAGATTCGATTAAGGTCCTCGTTGCTGGAAGCTTGAGGGGTGGCGAGGAAAAAGAGGTAATAAGCGCCTACGATTTACTTCAGCCTCGCTGGTCTGACATGATATTCTTTTTAGTGCCGAGGCATTTAAAGAAGGTTTCTTCTATTGTAAGCGTGTTAAACAAGAAGAGCATACCATACCAGCTCTGGAGTGAACTGGAAGTAAATCAGAGACGGACCGCAAAGGTCGTAGTGGTGGATGTAATAGGTCCGCTTTTTGATCTCTATGGTTTGGCTACAGCGGCCTTTGTAGGGGGTTCTCTGGTACCAAAAGGGGGACAAAATCTCTTGGAGCCGGCGGCTTGGGGCTGTCCTGTTATTTACGGTCCTCATACGGACAATTTTGAAGAGGCAAGGATAACCCTTGAATCCCATGGTGGAGGTCAAGAGGTTAAAAACGGAAAAGATCTGGCAGAAGCGGTAAATCTGTTATTTGAGGAACCTTTAAAAAGAGAAGAGCGGGGCAGGAGGGGCCGCAGTGCCCTTGAAGATCTTGCCAAAGGGGTTGCTACAAAGCAAACAGATATTCTGCTACAGGTGCTTGAAGCCTAACCACCAGAAGCCTTATGTCTCTGTAACTATTCAGGTTGAAGGCCGAAGGTTTTCAAGCATTTTCGCAACGATCGAACAGAGATGAATCCTCTAAACTCTACGGTAAGCCTTTTTTTCATCCCCGTCATTTCTTTGCGTCCTTTGCGTCTTGAGCGAAGAGGGTGGTTACTTCAGCCTTCTACCTTCAGTCTATTCACCTGAATTTACATATCTCTTATAAATTAACAGCAGGCCTTCTAAAACAAGGTCTGGCAATACTGTTTCTACTAGAGAACAATGCGGGACTATTATCGGTGCCAGTCCTCCTGTAGCTATTACCCTGGGCTTTTGAGTAAATTCCGTTAAAAGACGACTTATGATTCCGTCTGTCAGGCCGGCAAAGCCATAGATGATACCGGCCTTGATTGCCGAAGCAGTGTCCTGACCCAGGGCGGTTTCAGGTTTGGCGAAAAGTTCCACCCTTGGGAGTCTGGATGTACCCTTAAAAAGGGCCTCTGCCGCAAGGAGCAAGCCGGGAGCTATGGAACCACCCATGTATTCACCCTTTGATGATACGCAGTCGAAAGTTGTTGCGGTTCCATAATCGACTATAATCACGGCATTTTTGTACCTTGAGTATGCAGCCAGAGAGTTTACGAGCCGGTCTGCTCCTACTTCATAGGGGCGCTTATAAAGGATGGGCATTCCGACAGGTACATCTTCCTGGACTACAAGGGCCCTTTTTTTCATATAATGGAGAGTTAATTCCTCCCAGCTATGTATTAAGGGGGGTACAACACAGGATATCACTACGTCCCCAATATCTTTTAGTTCTATTTCTGTAAGCCGGCACAACTGGTCCAAAGACACGGCCAATTCATCAGAAGTGGCTTCCTTATCCGTGCGAATTCGCCAGTTTTTGAGAAGGGAGTCATCCTGGAAAAGGCCGATTACAGTGTGTGTGTTTCCAATATCTACAGCCAGGAAGTATTCACCAGATTGTCTGCTATTTCCCATGGTGGATATAACTCCTGTAACTATTCAGGTTGAAGACTGAAGGCTGAAG
>DFBQ01000015.1:0-20029 GCA_002367355.1 Deltaproteobacteria bacterium UBA3076
GAACTTTTGGGACGGGGTACTAGCAGTAGAGCTTGGTGATAAGTATGGTTGTGACAAAAAAGGGATTAAATTGTTGGCCGAAATTTTGGAAGAATATGGGTGGAATGCTAGTAAGAAATCATTAGAACGGGAATTACAAAATGGTATGAAGCCAGAGGACCTCGAAATGGCATCAGCTATTCGTGAAATTTGGAAGGAATACCCAGAATTTTCAACAGCCTATTGGGGAAATCATGGAGATCGAAGCACATCCCTTTCACACCGATATCTAAATTTGAGTTGGCCGGCAGCGCTTGCATTTGTTCGGTGTTTTGAGTCGTATCCCGATCCAGCGGAAATCGAAGATCTTTTTCTTGAACTCTATCACCGTTGGATTGCAAATCTTTCTTTTCAACCTCAATCCTCTTCGTTTTACGCCTACTTGCGTTATCATTTTGGCCTTGTCCCTGGCTCCCTTGATATTATGCCAGGCTTGATATTTAAAGAGGACATGTCGTTGTCGAGCGAACTCCATCCCGCGCGCAACGAGAGCCGGCTTTTGTCAAGCTATCTAAAGAATTTGAATCTATAGCGCCCACTCAGGACGATGCCTGATCATTTTTGAAAAGAGGTTATGATGAATCATTTAAACCAGTCTCTTCCTCAGGTCGGTACTTGGATTACTCGGGAAGGCCTGGATGGTCCAGGGGTTGTTGAAAAAGTAGCACCTAATCATAATGGCAAAGAGGTTTTGGTAAGGTGGCTCAAGTCCAGAAAAGTTGAGTGGGAGCGGGCAAATAAACTTCGGTGTGGCTTTTTTATTGGAATGGAAGTCCAAAACGTTCCATTATCTCGAACCCGAATGACCTTAGGAGAAGGCGTTGTCCTGGAAAGGAGGAGAATCGGCAATCGTGACCAGGTGCTCGTTGAGTTCCCGGAACGTGGAGAGCGTCTCTGGTTGCCATACCAGAACCTAAAACAAATCAAGGGGGTACAACAGAGGTTTGAATTGGGACAGACCGGGTCGGCAGGCAATGCTGAGCGTTTTCGGCTCAGGTGCCTAGCGCATGCGATCGAAATGTGGAACGAAAATACCGGATCTCTATCCCGCCTTGATATAGATCCCCTACCACACCAAATCCATCTTGTGCACCACATTCTCGCATCAGGCAACCTAAATTGGCTTATTGCCGACGATGTTGGGCTCGGGAAAACCATTGAAGTGGGTATGCTGTTATCCGCTTTGAATCGGAGAAAGGCTTTCCGTCGGATTCTTGTAATCGCGCCAGCCGGGATAGTTAAGCAATGGAAGGACGAGTTACACTACAAATTTGGAATAAGTGATTTTTACATCTATGGGGAAGATTTTCAAATAAATGAGGTTCGAAATTGGAAACTCTATGAGCATGTTATCGGATCTATTGATCGATTTAAATCTGAGAAACATCTTTCAAAATTAATGCAGGCTGGAACGTGGGATATCGTCGTTTTTGATGAGGCACATCGTCTTAGCAGAACTCAGCCGGGCATACGTTTCAAAACTACGGAAAGATTCAGGCTGGCAGCCGCCCTGAGGAAAAAGACCGATGCGATTATCCTATTGACTGCCACCCCCCATCAGGGAAAGCAAGACAAGTTCCAGGCACTTCTCGAAATTATCCGTCCGGAGTTCAAAGAAGAAATCCGCGGACTTGTTCTCAACCCGCAGATCCTTCGCCGGATGGTCATCCGCAATAATAAGGCGGATGTGACGGATTCAGAAGGCAGCTTTGTTTTTAAGGGAAAAATTACGACTGCGGTCAAGGTTAATATTGGTGAAGAAGAAAAGGAATTCCACAAGAATCTGCTGAGATATCTTCGCGAAGGATATGCGGCTGGCGCAAAGAATGGCGGAAAAGTCGGGCGAGCTATTGGATTTGTAATGAACATTTATCGAAAACTGGCGGCCTCCAGCCTTGCGGCCATAGAGAGAGCTCTTGTCAGGCGCTTAACAAGGCTTAGAGAAGACGCCAATAGCGGGATAGAAGATCCAGATGCCAGAGAAGGGACTGATGAGAGGTATCTTGGAGAATGGGAAGAAAACTTTGGTAGTTCAAATAAAGAGTTTTTTGTTGGTGAGATTCCGATGCTTAAATCGCTTCTATTGAAATTGAGGCAACTACTTGATGTGGACCGCAAAATCGAGTCATTCTTGAATGACCTTCTGCCGTCCGTTTTGCACGATAATCCCGAGGAAAAAGTAGTCATTTTTACTGAATATAGAGCGACCCAAGAACATATTGCACACACATTGCGTAATCGATTCGGACAAAATTCTGTATCTCTGATACACGGAAGCCAAAAACATGGTGAGCGAGCCAGGGCAATCGCTGATTTTGAAGATATCGGGCAATTTCTTATTTCAACAGAAGCGGGCGGAGAGGGTATTAACCTGCATCGTAGGTACCATATTATGGTGAACTATGACCTGCCATGGAACCCCATGCGTCTGGTCCAGAGGGTGGGAAGATTGTATCGCTATGGTCAAAAAAAGAAGGTAATTGTTATTAATATCCACTCGCCCCAGACGATGGATGGCCGGATTCTTGACCTTCTTTATCATAGGATTGAACAGGTGGTTCAGGATATGTCGGTGTTGGGCGGAGAGTTCCGTCCAGGTCTTGAAGCCGAGATTCTTGGTGAGATAGCCGATGTTATGGATATAGAGGACGTGCTGGAAAGGGCTGCCCACGTGAGTATAAAACACACCAGCGAAAGTATAGAAGATGCCCTCAAGCGTGCTCAAGAAGCGGTAAAGAAACAGCGGGAACTCCTGGAATTTGCTTCTGGCTATGACCCGGAAGAGGCCAAGGGTGAATTGAAGATATCGCAAGAACATGTGCGGTCATTCATTGATGGCATGTTTAAGCAGTTGGGAGTTGAAATAATAGAAACAACCCATAAGGGCGAAGTGATGAGAATTCACCTTCCTGAAAAGCTGGCAGGAGATCTCTTGTTGAAGGGACGACATATTAGGATAACTTTGAATCGAGATATAGCTGCCACTCGGCCAGATATCCATATGATGGACCTAGACTTCATGCTGCTACAATACCTTGTCTCGCAAGCAAAATCGTATGGTTTTGACGGAAGGGTATCCAAATTAAGAAATATAGATGCCTCTGCTATAGTGACATCGATCTTGAGGTGGCAAAACGATCAGGGTATGAGGATGCGATAGGAGTTTGCCGCCTTCATTATTGGCAAAGCGGGCTTGGTCGAATCTAACACTGAAGTATTTTCACAATGGTTGCTGGCGAGTGCAAAGGATGGAGATTTTGTCGGCGACCGGAAACAGGATAGGAATCACATTAATATCGCGATTTCAGCAATGGATCAACGCTTGTCAGAGATTAGCAATATAGATATTCATCCTGAAAACAGACAGCTAATATGCGCTGGATGGTCTTCATAATATGATATAATGTGCTGGACGCTGACCGGGGTTACGCTGGCGCTCCATCCCAGTCAGGTCAACACCACGTTGTGCCGTATAAATAAAAATGTCATAAGTGATTAAGTGGTTATGAAATGGAACAAGGAAAATAAAGAGTACCTCGGATCTATCTTTAAACAAAGAAGATAATGATCTTTATCTATTTTATTGGCAAATGGCACAACCAATTGGCTTAAGTCGGACTGGCAAATCCACTGCGCTCCTTTGCCAGCCCATTAGCTATGTCTCTGGAGAAATAAAAAATGAGTGAATTTTTACTAAAAGTATTACCAGGGATCTTCACTGCAATATTTGCTTCTTACTTGGCTGCCAAATGGTCGCTTAGAAAATTCTACTCTGAAAAATGGTGGGAAAGAAAAGACCATGCTTATGTAGAGATTATTGATGCTCTCTATGATCTAATTCAATACTGTGAAATTAAGCAAGATGATTACGGGCAAGGTGCTGGATATTCGAAAGAAAAGGAAACGGAGTTTAGGCAAAGGTATAATCAAGCATATTGGAAAATCAAAAAAGTAACAGACATTGGTGCATTCGTTGTTTCACCACAAGCAGAAACCATCCTAAAGGAATTGCGTGATCGCCCAAGGCTTGAGTGGAATGAAAATCCACCATGGGAAATCTATGAGCAAGACTATAAGTACTACCGAGATGCATTGAATAAAATCGTTCAGGTGGCTAAAGATGACTTAAATGCAAATAAAGTATAACAATCGCATCATCGTGCCAAGGTTAATCCGAAGCCTTGGTAGTCCCGCCACGCGGGATGAAATTGTGATCAGGCTCAGTTCCAGCTTCTGGATTTCTCACGATTGGGCGAACAATCTCCATAATATCAAAAGGCTTTAAAAACAGCGTTCAGCAAAACGTCACACAACCCTCAAAAATCGAGGAAGCTTATACGCTTATTGACCACGGATTAACAACGATACTAGAGAACTTGCGCTCGCTGCATAGGTCATAAAAAACGCAAAATTTTCTCACGTTTTTGATGAACAAAGTTTAGCCGACAGGTCATAGTGAAATCTGCGGGCAAACCTGGTAACGGAAGTCCGAAGCCAGATGGATCAAGGATGCGGGCTGCGTGATTGAGCCACGAAATAGGTATAGTTGTGGTTTGAGGATAACCAACCTTTCAAAGAGCATGCAATAGCTGGGCACAAGATACACCTGGCGTTTTAACCTGAGAAATTTGCAAAGCGGTCATCTGTTCCAGGGACGATTTAGGAAAGTATTTGCAATGAGCTATTGTATCTGCCAATTACAATATTTGAGGTAATTATTGGATATCAGAGATACAATACTGATTGTCATTATCCCGGGCTCTCCACCAGGTCTACCGAAACCAGTCTTGACACCCCTTTATCCTCCATAGTAACTCCATAAAGGACATCAGCAATCTCCATTACCTTCTGATTATGAGTAATAAGCATTACCTGGGACTGCTCTGATATCTTTTTTATGAACCGGTTAAACCGTACGGTATTGGCTTCATCAAGCGCGGCATCTACTTCATCCAGCAGGCAGAAAGGACCGGGCTTTATAAAATAGATGGCAAGAATCAGGGCCATTGCAGCCAATGCCTTCTCCCCTCCTGAAAGGAGATTCAGGTACTGGATTCTCTTTCCGGGAAGCTGTATCAAGTAGTCTATCCCGGAATCCAGTATATCGTCGGATGAGGTCAAACCCAGTTTGGCAGTCCCTCCTTCAAAGAGTAAAGGGAAGACCCTGGAAAGGCTTTCGTTCACTGAGTCCAGGGCCTCTTTAAACCGGGTCCTGCAGGTACTGTTAATCCTGCCTATGGCCTGTTGAAGGTCTTCGATTGAGCTGATAAGGTCGTCTTTCTGGGAATTAAGATAGTTCCATCTGTCCTCAAGCTCTTTGTATTCTTCAACAGCGGCAAGGTTCACAGACCCAAGGCGATCTACCTTGCGGGTTATATCACTGATCCGCTCCTTTGCCTCATCAGGAGAAAATGGAGAAATACGCCATTTATCACAGAATTCTTCTATGTCGGCCCGATAGCGATCCCCGGCTGTTTTTTTCAGATACACAAGGCCATGTTCCACTTCGGAAAGGACAAGCTCATTTTGATGAACCCGTTCTTCAATAGCCCTGAGCCGGGTCTGCAACTCATTGATCTTGCCTCGCAATCCGGCAACAGCCTGCCGGGTGTGATCGTATTTTGTTTCGGCCTCTTCCAGATGCCTTTTTTCAATCAGGACCTTGTTCTCCTTGGCCTCAACTCTCAGCCGCACATCTTTGAGAGACCCTGCCCTGTTCTCAAGTTGGACTGCCAGGCTTTGCTTTTCTACCAGCATCGTTTCCCGATCCCGGACTATCTGGTCCTTTCTATCAGCAAGCCTTCCAAGCTCCTGTTCCCTTTCCTGAAGCTGAGTCTGAACGCGGGCCATTTTTATTCTATATTCCTCAAGGGCCTTTCTCCTGCGGGAGAGCACCTGTTCCTGTTGTCTCAAGGCATCCTCACGGCCCTTTATTTGCCCCTCAGCTTCAATCCTGGCTGAAACGGCAACTTCAACAGCCTCTTCCAACCCTTCAAGGGATACCTCTACATCAAGTATTTCCTCTTCGGCCTCTTCAATCTCCAAATCTATGCGTTGTGACCTCTCTTTTTGAGCCTCAATCTCCATGAGTAAACTGTCTACTTCCTGTTTATGACCAGCCAGGTCTTCAAGAATCCGGCCCTTTTTCTTATTGACTTCCTTGAGTTCGGTCTCAGCCTTTAAGAGCCCTTTGCTTATCTCATCTTCCTCACTACGGACCTGCATTGAAGATTCATGAAGTTCCTTTTCACGTATAGTTAATGTGGAAACCTCAGCCTTTCTTGCAAGTATTCCTGAAGATGCCTTGTCTTTGTCCCCAAAGACCAGTTCACCCCATGGAGTGAGGATCTCACCATCCCGGGTGATGTAAAAAAGGGCCTTATTGTCAGTATTGCGTATATTAAAAGCAGTCTTCAAATCCGGCGCCACCTTCCAATGGATCAGGATATCGGCCACGACCTTGTCAACAGGATGTCCGGCACTGACGAACTCAAGAAGGGTGCCATCCTTTTTTTCTTCCACCTTACAGCGGTCTCTGCCGGGTATAATCAGACTTGCTCTTCCCGCCGGCTGGTCCTTAAGAAAGGATATGGCCCTATCACATGCCTCCATATCAGGGACTACCAAAGCCTGAATTCCGTGTCCAAGGGCTATCTCTACTAAATGTTCCCAGCCCGGCGCTACTTCCAGAAAATCAGCAAGTACCCCCAATGTGGAAACATCGGAGCTGAGCAACTTGTTAGTGGCCCTGCTGAAGCCCTCACCCGAGGCATCAATAGTCTTCAGTGCATTAAGCCTGGCTCTGCAAGATGCCAGTTCCGAGTCTGCTTTATGCCTTTTTTCCACAGTGGCTGAAAGACGGCCTCTCAGATCAGAAACAGCACCTTCGATGCCTTTTTCATCATGAGACAAGGAATCCAATTCAGCCCGGGTTTCCTCTACTTTCTCCTCATGCCCTTTCAGGTTACCTTGCAGACCCTTTACATGCGCTGATATACCCTGCAGCTCATTCCGCCTCTGTTCCAGACGGCGTCTGAGTCTATCCTCCCTGTCTCTCAAGCCATTGCGTTTACTGTCCAGCCTCGCGTGCCTGGCTGCCGCATCCACGAGCTGCACCTTCACTGCCTCAAGAGATTCCCTCACCTGGTCCCTGGCTGCTTTTGATTCCTCTATCCATTTTTCCCGGTCGGATACATCAACCAGGTACGATGCCTCCTCTGTCTTGAGGGCCTTGATATCTTTCTGAAGCCCTTCACGGCTGCGTTCTATCAATGCCCCTTTTTCCTCAAGCTCCAACAAGGTTTTCTCGGCGGATTGCAGCCTGTTTTCTTCCTTAATTAAAGACTTTTCATGCTGCGAGGCCTCTTCTCTGAACCCCTGAAGGATGTTTTCCGCATCAGTCAGGCCCTCACGAATTGCGGCCAAGGCCTCTTCCGCCTCGAGGACTTCCAGTTCGAGCCTTTCCCGATCTGCAACATTTTTAGAAAGCTCTGCCTGCACACCGGACAGGTCGGCTGAGAAATAATCTTTCTCTTTTTCCAGATCTGTCCTTCGTCCCAACTCAGCAAACCACGCATGGGCAAGGAGTGCCTGATCCAGTTGATCCTGTTCTCTCCGCAGCTTCAGGTAGCGCTCTGTTCTCTTTGCCTGTCTGGAGAGAAATTTGCGTTGACGTTCCACCTCGACCAAGAGATCTTCCAGCCTCTCAAGGTTTTGCTTTGTCTGAGCCATGCGGCGCTCGGCCTCGCTACGCTTGGCCCTGAACCTGGAGATACCCGCCACCTCCTCAATCAAAATACGACGATCTCCCGGTACCATGTCAACAAAAGCACTAACCTGACCTTGATCAAAAATGGAGTATGCCCTGGCACCAACCCCTGTATCCATAAAGAGGTAGTGGATGTCTTTCAGCCTGCAACTCTTGCCGTTAATACGATATTCAGTATCCCCGGATCTATAGATACGACGCATTATTTCGATCTCAGGGGTATTTTCATACCCCGGCGGGACAAAAGAACCTCTGTTTTCCACGACCAAACGGACCTCAGCCAGGTCTGTTTGCCTGTCATTATTTCCGTTGTAAAGTACGTCGTCCATTTTCTTGGCCCTGAGCATGCTGGGACTCTGCTCCCCCAGCACCCACCTGATAGCGTCAACAATGTTGGATTTGCCGCACCCATTGGGCCCGACAATGCCGATAACACCTTGGGTGAATGAGAGTTTTGTGCGCGCAGGAAAGGATTTGAAGCCGAAAAGTGTCAGAGAATTAAGTCGCATGAGCTATCTGTACCGGATATCTTTCAGTCTTAGCTCGAGTTGCTTTCGCCCCTGCCATACATTAATACAAGGCATGCAGGCAAGCTCAAGCTCCTCCCAGGGAAGACCTACCTTATCTCCTTGTCCCCATCCCACCAGATCCACTTTTCCTCTCATGTACTCATTTTGCAAACCGGTCCGGGATGTGAGAGAAAGTTTCAAGTGGCCATTTCCAACAACTGTTGACCTGCGGACCGAGAAATCCCGAACTGCAAACACAGGGGCCGGATAACCCGCACCAAAGGGCTCCAGATGCTCATAGAACCGGGAAAAACCCGGATCAATAAGTTCATCAATACAGGCTGTGCAATCAACCATAAGCCTGGGACAGATGTCGTTCTGCTCCAGACTCGAGGCCACGACTTTTTGAAAGTCCGTGCAGAATCCTTCTACTGAATCAGAGGGCAGCCTCATCCCGGCAGCAGCCCTGTGTCCGCCAAAGGAACTAAGGTGGCCGGAACAGGCACAAAGAGACTCGTAAAGATTGATTCCTTCAGGACTGCGGCCCGAACCATGGGCCTCATCTCCGTCCAGCGCAAGGAGAATCACAGGTCTGTGGAATTGTTCTACCAGTCTGGATGCAACTATACCTATAATGCCTCTTTTCCATTTAGGGCTCGACAAGACATAAGCGGACTGCTTTTCAAGAGATCGGATTTTATCTAATGCTTCATTTAATATATGTTTTTCTTCCGCCTGGCGATCCTGATTGAGCAGGTGTAATTCATTGGCAAGCTGCTTCGCCTCTGACTCATCGTCTGTAACGAGCAATCTGAAAGCTTTATCCGCATGAGCCATCCGCCCTGCGGCATTTATTCGTGGGCCGATGCGGAAGGCAATATCCGTGGAGGTAATACCGGAATCCAGGGAGCATACTGCCTTCAATGCCTTGATCCCCGGCCTGTCGGATCTACCAAGTACCTCAAGTCCCGCCCGGACCAGTATGCGATTGTCCCCCAAAAGCGGTACCACATCCGCCACAGTCCCCATGGCTACAAAATCTAAATATTCTTTGAGATTGGGCTCTTTACCACCTTCCCAGTGTCCAAGCTCACGAAGACGACGTCTTAATGCCATGACAAGATTAAAGGCCACACCTACGCCGGCAAGTTCTTTGAAAGCAAAGGCACAATCAGAACGCTTGGGATTCAGCACTGCCAGGGCTCTGGGAAGGGAATCAGGGGGCTCGTGGTGGTCGGTGATAATGACATCCATCCCAAGTTCCCCTGCCAGGGCGACTTCTTCATTATCCGATATGCCGCAATCAACTGTAATCAAAAGCTTGCAGCCTCTGGATGCGAGATTCCTTAACCCGTCCGCACTAAGTCCATAGCCCTCGTGCTCCCGGTGGGGGATATAGACTGTTACCTTCAGTCCAAGCCCTTCAAGAAATCCAAAGACTAAGGCTGCGGAGGTTACACCATCGACATCGTAATCACCAAACACGGCCACCTGCTCCCTCTGAGCTACTGCCTTGACCAGCCTGTCAACAGCCCTGTCCATGTCCATCATCTTCCAGGGATCGCTGAGGGATTTCAACGCAGGGCTGAGATGTTGAGCAACAGCCTCCGGCGTACTTATTCCACGCTGATACAGAAACTTGGCAATAATGTCCGGGATCCCTGACTTACTGGCAAGTTCCTCAATTGCCAACGTATTCAGGGAGGCAAAATCCCACGGCTGTTCAAGGATCACAGAGCTCATGATCAGGAGCCTAATCAGGCCTCAGGGGACTGTCAATTTGTTCCTTATACTTACAATTGGAGGATTGATGAATTGAGGGATTCCGAATTGAAGAATGTCATAACAGTGCTCCAATCGCTTTCCGCGATGCTAAAAGGCACTGTCTCGGTTTATCCGGGTTAAATTTTTTTTTTGCTATTAAAATTTTTTAAAGAAAAGCGCCTCATTTTCTACCTTCTCAGGATTCACACAGATAATATTTAAACTACCCTTTGTTGAAAAAGTTTAATTACCTGATATTCCAGTATATTTTAAACCTCTTATGTCTCCTTATCCGTGATGCGAGAGCCGGCACATTTATTGCTGTTTTAAGTTCTTGTTCCTAACCTCCCCCAAATATTGAAAAAAATTTAGAAAGGACATAGTGCAGTGAAAGGCTCGATATATTTCATAAGACACGGAGAGACGCATGCAAACGAGCTAAACTACCTTGCCGGAGGTATTGATGTCCCGCTCTCTAATCTTGGGAAGAGGCAAGCAAAAGAAGCAGGACGAATGATACTGGAAAAGGGACTTAAGTTTGACGAAGTTCACACTTCCGATCTTACTCGAACCAAAATAACGGCCTTAATTGCATTAAGAGAATCAGGGCAGGAAAACATCCCGTTTATCGAATCTCCGGAAGTAAAAGAAAGAAACTTTGGTATATTTGCCAAAATGAATAAAAATTTACTCAGGAAATCCTTCGGTTATAAGGTTTATGAAAGAAAGCTCCATTCTCCACTTGAATTTCCAGACTATGGAGAGACCTTTGAGGATATGTATAGCAGAGTTCACAAATACTATTACAAGGTATTACTCCCAAAAGTTAAATCAGGGAAATCGATTCTGGTTGTGTGCCACAAGTATATTATTGAGATGTTTGCCTTGATTTTAGCTGAGCTTACGGTGGATGATTACTTTGATTTTCGACTTCCAAATGCCAAGCCAATGAGCGAAAAGGATTTAGTGAGTTATATAAAGTCTGAATCAAAGCTCTTGAAAGAGGTTTCCGATCGTCTTACTTATTATTCTTCCTGGATAATCATTGCAGCCGCCCTTTTTGGTATTTTAGCAAAAGTTGCCATTGGCCTTCCTTTAAGTAGTTTTACTTTTTTGATAATAACAAGCGTACTTCTTGGTGTTAGTACTTTCTTTATCACACTTGGCCTAAACACAAATTCTATAATGAATTCTTTTAATTTAAAAAAGCGATTCTTGGTTCTCTGGTGCTTAAAGTTTGCATTAGCCGGAAGCTTGTTTCTATTAATGAAAGACGATGTAACATCAAATTTGGCAATGCTTTTTCTTATGCCACCGGCATTTACAGCGCCAATACTCTCTCTGCTTTGGGGCGGGAGTTTATACTTGGCTATTGAAAGAACATTTTTACTCTCTCTTTTGTCACCTTTGGTTATAGCCGGGCTTTTGTGTTTTGGTGACATTTCATTCTATATATTATTTATGCCCTTTCTTGCTGTTATGGTTATTTCCATGGTTGTGCCTACATGTATAGCTCAATCTGCCCGGATAAGGAAGCCGGTTGAGAGTAGTAAATTTGCCGAACACTGGAAATGGCTCGGCATACTTTCAATCATCCTGGTATCTTTTTTAAGCACATACCGTTTTACTCAGGCCGACATATTTGATCTAATATTAGGGAGCTTAGAAGGTTCATCTCTTTTTTTTACGCAAGGGATAATGGTGTGTTCAATGCTTTTATTAATTAAAATTTTTGCCTACTCTGCCAGTAAATTTAGTAAAAAAGATGCCCAATACACTACCGACATTTATATAACACATTCTACACCCAATATCTTCTTATGGATCAACTGTATTTCTTTCCAGGCTGATATAGTTTATATCGGATTTTGGGCTTCTATTGCGTTTTTTGTGGGAATATTGCTGGACGAAATCTATTTTGTTTATAGATTCAATGGAACCATGTCTTCTAAAAAGAACCGGATTACCCATGTGAAACCTGCCCGAGTGAGCTCTGCCATCCACCTGGAATCGTGCCATGTACCTGCATGAGCGATCTGACAGACGTAAGAGTCTTTTGCAAAAGGCCAGTCTTTTTCAACAGTTGTCTTTATTCAGCGCTTTCCGGATGGTCATGGCGAGGTCATGCATAGTAATAGGCTTCATGACATACTCCCGAATGCCGATCGCCTGGGCCTTTTCTTCTGAGATCGTCTCGCTGAATCCAGTGCAAAGGATAATCGGGATATCGGGCCTGATGTCAATGAGCCTCTTAGCCAACTCTGTGCCTGTCATATTAGGCATGGTCAGGTCGGTTATCACCAGATCAAATTTTCCCGGTTGCGCCTGGAATGCCTGCAGTGCCTCAACGCTGCTTGTCCGCGCCGCGACTCGGTAGCCGAGTCGCTCTAAAATCTGTTGCACCACATTAACGATCTGCTCATCGTCATCCACGAACAGGATATATTCTTTACCCTTTGGTGCCGGCTCGGCGGAAATGGCTTCAGGTACCTTTGCATTGGCTTCGATTCGGGGAAGATAGATATGGAATGTAGTCCCTTCACCGGGCTCACTATAAACAGTGATATATCCACCATGGCTCCTGATAATCCCATGTACCACGGAAAGACCCAGTCCGGTCCCCTCACCCAGGCCCTTGGTGGTGAAATAAGGGTCAAATATCCGTTCCACGACAGTGCGGTCCATGCCATGGCCCGTATCACCCACGGCGAGTCTCAGGTATGGTCCCGGGTTCAGATCCAGATTGGGGATTAAATCAGGAGAATCAATATCCACCTCCGTCAGAGTCACCTCCAATATCCCGCCTTTTTCGCGCATGGCATGATAGGCGTTGGTACAGAGGTTCATCATCACCTGATAGATCTGTGTTGGGTCGGCCAGGATGGCCCCGCACTCGTTGTCTATGTTCTGACGGATCTCAATAGTGGATGGTAATGATGCCCTCAGCAGTTTGAGCGATTCTTTTATGATGGGTTGAATCTTCAGTGGCTTACGTTCTTTTTTACTTCGACGGCTGAATGTGAGAATCTGTTGGACCAGACCCTTTGCGAGTTCCGCTGCCTTGAGGACTTCTGCCAGGTTTTTTCGGATCAGACTGTCTTGAGGCACATCGGTTATAGCCATCTCAGTATATCCGATGATAGGAAGGAGGATGTTGTTGAAGTCGTGGGCAATACCACCGGCCAAAGTTCCGATGGCTTCCATCTTCTGTGCATGTTGGAGCTGGGTTTGGAGTTCCTTTTTTTCTTCCCACGCCCGCTTTTGCTCCGTGACATCCATTACATTTACCAGGATTGCCTGTTTGCCCTCTTCCTCGATTCGTGTAGCCTGGAGCTCTACCCAGATAGGTTGGCCATCTTTACGGATCCAACGGATCTCCCAGCCTTTCTGCATGCCTTGCCTCAAATAGTTCTCTCCTGTTTGGCGCATCCTGTCCTGTTCATCTGAGCTGACCATGTTCCAGAGATTCATGGAACAAAGTTCCGACTGGCTGTAATCCGTGATCTCTTCAAGGGTCTGATTGGCAAAGATGACCTTCCAGTCCTTATTCGTGGCAAGGATCCCGATGGGGCTTGTTTCCACAAGGCTTCGGTATCTCTTTTCCGAGGCATCAAGTTCCTTTGCCCTTTTTTGCAATTTCTCCTGGGTCTCCAAAAGGCTCATCAGGACTTGATTGAACGCATGGGCCAGGTTATGGAACTCAACATACTCAAGTTTTCCCTCTTGAAGCTGCAGGGAAAGGCTTGAAGGTTCTCCGGCGATCTCCAAAGCTTGATTGGCCATACTCTCAAGAGGATTACTCACCTTTCGGGCGATCAGAAAGGAGACCAGAAGGGTCAAAAGAAAAATCGCAACGCAGAGAAAAATAAGTCTAAAGATCAGAGATGATTTTTCTTTTTGGAGGGGTTCGGAAGAAGCTGCATAAAAAAGGCCGGGAAACATTTCCAAAGGAATAAGATCCTCGCCAGGAAACAGGTCTGCCGGGGGATGATCAGATCCGTTGGTTGTGAGATCCCGGATTCCTTCAGGGAGGGTTTTGCCCCGGCCTGTACGTATATCCACAAGATGCCCTGCAGTCTGAATAAGCAATTTGGCGTGGGATTTTCCGAGGATTCGTTGCAGTAAATGCGTATCCTGGGACAGGTCATACAAAACATAGGCCGTGCCCAGGCAATCGTCCTTTCTGTAGATGGGAATGGAAAAAAGCGAGAAAAACAGACCATCTCCGAAATCCTGGCATTTGATTTTTTGCAAATTCTTTTTCTGACAAGGTTTTTGCAAATAAGGTTTCAAGGCCATCAAACTCCCCGGCAATTCCGGGATAAACGTAGAGCCCTCCCTTTCTTGGACAAAAAAGAAAGCCCCCTTGGCAAACGGGTATTGCCTTACCATAAGTTCCAGAAGCTGGTTTTTCATTCCAAGCATCAGGCTTACCCGAACCGCATTGTTCAAGCTGATTTCCCGAATACGCGTTTCCAACTGGTTCAAGCGATCGCTAAGGGCCATGCTCACTTCTTTTTCCTGTACCTGAAGCTTATTGTAAAACTCATGGTCCATGCTATTGCTGAGTGTCGCGTAAAGGATTCCCACGACCAGGGTGAGGGAGACCCCTTCGAATACAACCAGGGTCCAGGCAATAAACCTTGAGAATCTTTTCCTTGAAGCCATTTAGTCTCCCTGAGCTATGGACTGTCTAAAACTACCTCGTCTGCGGCCATGAGAATATCTGAAGGGATTTTGATGCCCAGTTGTTCAGCCCTTTTCATATTGAATACCAGGGCATATCTCCAGGCTTCTTCTATGGGTATGTTGCCTGGATATTCTCCCCTGAGAATCCTGGCCACCATTTGACCGGCCTGGCAACCCATGGAGTAAAAGTCCACAGCTGCCCCTCCAAACAGGCCCAAATAGGTGAATGCATAATTAAGGGCTATTTCAGGTTTTTTTGAGTTTTGAACAGTCCAGGCAAGGATTTCCGGGGCTGTATAGGTCTTTCCTTTACAGTCTTTAAGCAGGAGGGCTGCAGGATAAATGGCGCCCACATCCGAATCTATGTTTGTTGTGCAAATCTCTGTCTGATACTCTTCCCAGTTCCTCGTTATTTTCACTTCCCAGTCACAGACAATTGATCCCTCATTGATCTCGATCTTGATCTGTTTTGAGATCGCCTGACCAGTTCGGGATGGATCCACAAATATCCTGATCTTTTTTAGACCTGGAAAGAGCTTTGTATGGACTCGGATAGCATCAACAATGTGGAGTTTTTCATAGACACCGGTGATATTGTGACCTGGATGGGACCTGGAATCGATGCAAGGTTTAATTAGGTTGTAGTGTTCCGGTTGACTGTTCATTCCGGAGAAGACTATAGAAATTGGTGAATCGACCAGATCTAAGGCAACGGTGCGAAAGGCATTATCATCTAACGTTACAAGTACCTGCGGACTAAAAGAGCGGATTTTTTTCAAAGCTTTGCGAGTCTGTACCATCATGAGTTTTGGAGTGTTGTTTTTTCGTTTGGTATCCATATAGTATGCTTCGACTTCGAGGCCTTCTTTTTTATTGAATCCGGCCTTTTTCAGCGCTGCAATAACACCGTCATGTTGCGGTTGGCCACAGATATGGCCGGCCTCATAACTGTGCAGAATGAAAATCCTCCTTGGAATATCTGATGATGCATTGACATTGAATAATCCAAAGACAAGTAAAAAATTTATTATGAATAGGCCTTGGATTAATACATGTCTAATCTTGGGTTTCATGGAATCCTACTCTTATGATTTCAACAGACCGCCTCTTGCGGTTTCGTCATACATTTTTCCCTGCAACGTGGGAATAATGTCTTACTTGTCTTTTTGAGTTGTCGGACTGTTTGTGGATAAAACTTAAATGATTTAAACCAAGAGAATCCCCAGATCAAAAGGACTATTTTATTTTTTTCCATAAGTCTACGTTCGACTATTACAAAATCATATAAGTTAATCCAGAACCATGTCATCATTATTCATTTTTATTAATTAACCCGAAAAGGAATTTGTAAGGTAACTTATTTCAACATCGTTTTTGAAAAGAAAACTGTTCTGTGAAAAGATATGAGTTCAGTCCAAAATCGACTGTGACTGATCGAAAAACAGGAGCAAATTACAAATAGGCGCTGATGTAAAACCGTTGATTTTAAAAAAGCTTTGAGGGAGGAAAAAATGATAATTACAAACATCGAGACAGTTCCAGGCAAAACCATTGTCGAACATTTCGGCTTGGTGTCCGGCAGCACGATCCGGGCAAAGCATATTGGCAGAGATATCATGGCAAGCTTGAAAAATCTGGTAGGTGGAGAGCTTAAGGGCTATACCCAGCTTTTGCAGGAATCCCGCAATCAAGCAATTGACCGGATGATTGAGCATGCACGCCAAATGGGCGCCAATGCCATTGTTAATGTCAGATTTTCCACTTCCTCAGTCGCGCAGGGTGCTGCTGAACTCTATGCCTATGGCACTGCTGTCCGCGTCCAATAAAAGGAGACTTGCCCATGTATGATCTGTTAATTTTCCTGACACTGATTGCGGTGGGTTACTCGGTTGGCACACTGACTGAAAAAAGGCATTACCGCTCTATCCATAAGCGTGAAAAAGCCTTTCTTTATCTGCCTGCTGTTACCATTAAAGCCGTCGATTACCCCGAAGAGAAGGTTAGGTCGGCTGAATTAGTATATGGCAGTGTGGTGATTTCCATTGATTATTTCAAAAAGATCCTCGCAGGCCTTCGCAATATTTTCGGCGGCACGGTCAAGTCCTATGAAAGCCTGATTGACAGGGCACGTCGGGAAGCGCTGCTGCGGATGAAGGAAATGGCCGGGGATGCGACCGTGATTGTTAATGTCCGCATCGAAACATCTACGATCGCCAGAAAAGCCAACAAAGAAGGAGTAGGGTGTCTTGAAGCCATTGCGTACGGAACTGCCCTGACACTTGAGAAATAGATGAAGTATACGCCCCGGCAGCCCAAATCCAATGTTAATGTGACACCTACTTCACACATTCGGGAATTTTTTGTGCTTGCCGGGGGATTGCTGGGCTTAATAGTTGTTATTTATCTCATGCTGGGGCTGGCGGTGGATCTAATAGTGCCGCATATCTCCATCGACCTTGAAAACAAAATGGGGGTTCATTTTTTTCAGTCAATGGATGGCAAGGATGCGGATTCGCAAAGGGAATATTATGTCCAATCCCTGATGGATGATTTGCAGGAGCGGTGCGCTAAATTGCCTTACCGGTTTAAGATCCATGTCCGCAAAGCCTCCACAGTCAACGCTATGGCTCTGCCCGGGGGGCATGTTATAGTATTTACAGGACTCCTGGATAAAGTGAGTTCTGAAAACGAATTGGCCTTTGTCTTGGCCCATGAGATGGGGCACTATGCCCACCGGGATCATCTCCGGGCTGGAGGCCGGGCTGTTGTGTTAATGACGTTTTCCGCTTTATTGTTCGGCGTGGACAGCAGCGTCAGCAAAGTACTAGGCCATACACTGAACATAACGGAGTTAAGCTTTTCCAGGAAACAGGAAACTCAGGCGGATGAGTTTGCACTTGAAACAATAAATTGTGCCTATGGTCATGTCGGCGGTGCAACTGATTTTTTCGAAAAGATTCCCAAGGAACAGGACCCTGGCAAATTCGGCCATTACTTTGCCTCACATCCGGAAACCCGTTCCCGGATATCTCACCTTAACAACATAATCCGGTCCAGAGGATTTAATCCGGCGAAAAGGAAACCGCTGCCCAAAGCCATATGGACATTTATCCCATGAGCGCTAAGTTATTTTTACACCGGATGGACTGATGAACATCGAACATCGAACGTCCAACATCGAATGTTGAATGGGAAAAGATGAGGAAACAGGATTTATGAAATGGACAGAAGAGGCAAAAAAGGCCTTTGAGGCAGTACCGCCTTTTGTGAGGCCCATGGCCAAAAAGGGAGTAGAGGCCTATGCCCGGTCCATGGGGCGGAAGATCATCACCCCTGAGCTCCTTAAAGACGCCAAAAAAAATCTCATGGGAAGATATGGGATGGAATCAACGGATTCCACTGTCAACAAGGAAGAACCGGACAGGAAGGCTTCGGTCCCTGCGACTCAATATCCAAACAGATTCTTTGCCAGAGAAGGGGTGGACCCACTGAAATACGCCTTTGATCGCAAGATCGCGGTTCATGCAGGGGCCGGAGGACAAGCGCTTCCTGCTGAAGAGGCTTTGCCTACCTGGCAGGCACTTTGTATTAAGCCTGACAGTTCGCCTCGAAGGACAGTCTATATCCATGTCCCCTTCTGCCAAAGCCGGTGTCTTTTTTGCGGCTTCTTCACGCATACCCTGCGCCAGGGCGACAGTGCCCGTTACACTGATGCCCTCCTCAAGGAGATAGAGCAGACCTCGGGACTTCCGGCCGTGACCGGCCACCCCATACATGCAGTCTATCTGGGAGGCGGGACACCTACGGCATTGGATGCAGGAGATCTCAAACGGCTGATCGAGGCTGTCTGCCGCCTGTTTCCCCTGGCCAATGACTGTGAAATCACTGTGGAAGGCAGGGTGTCCGATTTCGAGCAGGACAAGATGCAGGCCTGCGTTGCCGGAGGTGCAAACCGTTTTTCCCTTGGCGTCCAGAGCTTTAATACCAAAGTCCGGCAGGACGTTGGACGTATATCGGACAGGGCCGAGGTCCTGAAAATGCTTACCACCTTGACTGACCTGGATAATGGGGCCGCAATTATTGACCTCATCTACGGACTTCCAGGCCAGACCATGGCTGTCTGGGAAGATGACTTGAGAACCCTGTTTGAAGAGACAAAGCTGGATGGCGCCGATCTCTACCAGTTGAACGTCTTTAAGGGCAGCCTTTTGACCCGGGCTGTAAATCAGGGTAAGCTCCCGCCCCCTGCGGACATCCCTACCCAGGCCGAGATGTTTTTAAAGGGCAGGGAGATGATGACCGCGGCTTGTTTCAGACGCCTCTCCATGTCCCATTGGGGCCGCACTCCCAGGGAGCGCAACCGTTACAACACCTTTATCCGCTACGGGGCCACCTGCATCCCCCTGGGCTGTGGTGCAGGAGGGCGCCTTCATGGTCACTATTTTTTCCAGGAGGGGAATCTGAAGACCTACTACAGGCGTGTCAACGCAGGGGAAAAACCTGTGGCCACGGCCATTCTCCTGCCTGCCCACTCCCCTCTTTTTAGAAACCTTGTTGGACAGATGGAAAATGGCAGAGTGAATCTCACTACCCTTGGTGAAAAGCACGGTTTTGACTTAGAGGCAGTCTTTTCCCCGCTCCTTAAACAATGGGAGCAGGCAGGCCTGATACGGCGTCCGGGGGGCGGGTGGATTGAGCTCACAGTGGCAGGGGAGTTCTGGAATGTCAACCTGGCCCAGGCCCTTATTGATCACTTTCAGCACTATCATCAGGAAGATGCCCAGCCAGGTTCCATGGCACTTTAAACCCAGCAAGTTTTGTTATGTCGGGGGATAATCATGAAAACCTTAATCGTATGTGCGAGCAAGTACGGTTCCACCCTAGAAATCGGAAAGTGGCTGGCCGAAAGACTGGGCGGCGATTGCCTTGTGGATAAGGCTGAATCCATGCCTGACCCTGCAGATGCAGATCTTGTCATCCTGGGTTCCGGTATATATAACCACCACGTATTGCCCTCAGTGCAGGAATATGTGAATTGCTTCAAGGATGCGCTGAAAGACAAAAAGACAGTGGTCTTTGGAGTCGCCATGGACACAACCGGGGTCTTTGTGCAGGGAAAGGTCCACGGCGGATGGAACTATATCCTGCCGTTGATCAAGAGCCTGCCAAAACCCCCGATCCATGCCGGCCTCCTGGGCGGAGAGATAAACCCGGACAAGCTGGATGCCAAGGATACTGAAGGACTTAAGCGGTTCTACAA
>DFBQ01000015.1:20171-25277 GCA_002367355.1 Deltaproteobacteria bacterium UBA3076
AAGTTCATAGTATAGGAATTTCCATATTTTGCGACCATCCAGTGACTGTTACCCAGACTTATTGAGAAATTACAATAGTGCCTGAATTTTATTTCATTGGATAACTGTTTGTAAGCTGCTTGCCATTTTCCCTTTACTCCCGTTTGAACAGCTTTGTTTTGCGCTGAATCACGCTTACTGGTGTCAATCTGTAATTTTGATTGCAAAGGGACTGCCTGATACGAATTTTGTATCTCGCTAACACCATCTGGGTTTGGTGGATGTTTGGGCAGTTCACTTGTATTATTACTGGGTTTTGATCTGATTAATTCGCAATAAATATGGATTGCTTCATTGGTTTGTTTTTGCTGTGCGTCGGTCTGCCTCTTTTCTTTTAATTTCCGGATAAAATTGGGCAGACTCTGGGAGTTTGATTCACTGAACCGGTATCTTTGACAGAAATCTAAATAGTATCGTAACCATTTCAAATAATGGTTATGAAATTTTTGGGGTATTTGTTTTTGACCAATAAAGCGTTAAACTATGCATTTAGGGCGACGGGAATCTTTCTCATTGTGTTTATCCGTATACGTCTATCTTCATTTATTTAGTATTAAGCGGTTAGATAAAAACATAAGTAATTATATTTTTCTTGTTAACATTTTTTATTTTTGGTATTTAAACGCAAGATAACCGTAAAATCATATAATCACTTGTTGTCGAGGACGCTGCGCGTCCTCGACAATCGCCGCGGATTGCCATCCGCAGGCTGCTCGGCGCTCCGCGCCTCACAACCAGCGGCTGCAGTCGACTGCGCGCGCAGGCAAGCGAGCTTGCCTACGTGCTCGCGACTGATCCGCGGCGATTATGTTTTTTTTCATTTATTTTTAAACGGTTCTATCACTGAGGCAAGAAAGACAAATCAACACCTAATTCTTTCAGTGGGGGTATTGATGTGCATATCTACTTTGCACTTCCTGCAGATTGCACATTGGCAAGATATGTTCAATAAAATTGTTCGATGATTGGAGGTTAATATGTTCAAAAATTTACAAAGGCCAAAGTTAAGACTCGTTATTGGCATAATCTTGATCTTGGGTTCATCTGTAGGGTGTACTGTGAATGTCCCTGTAAAAGTTCCCTCAATATTTGTTGAAAAGAAGATTCCTTATCGTGTTGTACTGGTTATTCCAGACGACATCCGGCAGCGTGAATGTAAACACCCTAGTCCTACGAATTTCAACAAGTTCAATTGCGGCTCTGCTCTTTATGAAACATGTTTAAAAACCTTGGATAAGGTTTTTACTGATATTCAAGCCGTAAAAGGCATCAAGGAAGCCAGTAAGCCATGGGATCGTACATTATGGTTGGAGGTTGATGAGTTCAGAATGGTAGACTATCGTCTCGGTGATTTGTTAGCGGGAAAAACGCCAGACTTTATGTCAATTATCCGTGTTTGTTTGGCCCTCAGATATAAATTAACCGACGAAAACAATAAGGAGCTATTTTCATCAAACATATCTTTTGAAGAAAAACTTTCCATATTTGATGAAACTGCCATACATTCCACTAAAGACCCCTTACGTCATGAACGGGCAGCCTTCTCAGAGGTTATTGAAAAGGCCATGCTTAAAATGGTCGATGAGGTAATGGACGCATATAAAAAGGAACAACTATAGAAAATATGGCATACTACTATCATGTTTGGTTCAGAAAAGAGGCTGATATGTCAAAAAACATTCGTGGTAGAAACTTAAAAATCTTCATTAACTTGATTGTTACTTTGTGGTTAGCTGTGGGATGTGTACAGGTTCCTGTGCAGGTTTCCCTAAGGATTCCTTCAGTGTTTGTTGAACATAAGATTCCTTATCGTGTTGTACTGGTTATTTCAGAAGATATTCGCCAGCATGAATGTACATGTTTTCGAGTTGGAGCAAGTTTACCTCATGCAATCTATTCCATACAATGCGGTTTGGCTCTTTATGAGGCCTGTACAAAAACCATGTGCAGAATTTTTGTTGATGTTCAGACTGTAAAAGACATCAAGGAAGCCAGTAAGCCATGGGATCTTGCATTATGGATAGATGTTGATAAGTTCGAGATGTCATGCCCGATTTTTATGAACACGAGCGTTTGTATAAGTCTCAGATACAAGTTGACCGACAAAAACAATAAAGAGCTATTTTCATCGAGTATCTCTTTTGAAGAAGATGAAGAAGAAATAGAGTATGGTTTTAGAAATGTAATGCCCTTCTTGATAGCATCTAATGACTCAAATTATTTGTTGGATATCGCTGAACCTGTAAAAGTCCAAACTGCCTGGGCTGAGGAACCGTTACTATCGCGTATTATTTCACAAGTTATTAATAAGGTCATGATTAAAATGGTTGAAGAGATAATGGAGGTATACAATAAAGGACAAATAGGTAGGGAACTAGGGTAGGAACTAGGGTCACATCTTAAATATTAACTATTCCATTATTGCCAAGTCCATCGCCTAACCATCGCATTCACGCCGACCCGCTGGCAGCAAGGTCGCCTTGAAGCTAAAGGCAGAGTTGCCAGCGGGCCGGTGATGCGGGCGATAAGCTGACCGCTATCGCGGCCAGCTTATCGCCGGCTGTTGAGTTCCGCTACGCTCCACTCCAACGCCCTTAACAGGCGTCGCTAACGCTCCGCCTATCAAGGGCGTTGGAGCCTACTGCGATTCTCGGCACTGACTGAAAAAAAACTGCCTTTTTCAGTCAGCACCTGCGAGTCTCGCGGCTCAACAGCCGGCGTTATCTTGCGCGAAAACTAAAACTCAAACTCCAAATGAAAACTGACAATAACAGAAAATACTTATTAATCTTCTCAGGGCTACTTCTTGGCTTCCAATATTTGGGTCTGGTTATAGATGGTAATATTCCTTACACTCAGTTCAAAATTTCATCTCAAGCAAATATCCCAATTGTTCTAACAATATTAATAATTTTCTTTGGTGCACAGTTTAGCTTCTATTGGTTCAAGCAAAAGAAGGGGGACAGAAGTTTGTTTGAGTTCCTGTCCTCCATTCCCATTGCACTTATTGCAATAATACCTGTCTGTTACGGTTATTTGAAAAAATTTGGAATTGATTGGAAAGTAATTGCTTCAACAATTCTTATACTGCTTTTGGGTAGTTTGTTGGTTATTGCTGCAGATTTCATAATTTCTATTATATTTAGCCTGAGAAGCCCGGAACAGATGAAAAAAATGGGGCTTGGCAAAATTCCTTCAGCATCTAAAGCATTTATAAGGTGTTTATTTTTCTTAATCCCTCTTAGTGCTGCTATTTTCTTCCTACTGGCAACATATGAACATTTATTGCCAGTCCCATTAAACAATTACTGGCTTGTTATCTTCTTAACACCGACTCTCCTTTTAAACTTTGATCATTTCATAAATCTGTTGATGTGTCTCGGCCCATCTAAAGTTCGAAAAAAAGCTTTAAATAACTTACGTATTTTTCGAAGAGCAATGGATTTGCACGAAATGCATTATCAATATATTGGAATTGAAAAAACCAAAAACCCTGAAATGCCCTCTATTTGTGAATTTGCAAGGGATGGTAGGTTGGATAAAGTTAAAGAGCTCTTGTCTGGCGGTGTTGACCCTAACTCCCAAGATGGTCGTGGTTGGTGTCCACTTATGTGGGCAACCGCTGAGGGGCACCTAGATATTGTTGAGTTGCTCTTAGAGCATGGGGCTGATCCAAATATAATTAACTACCTTGGTCGTTCGGCAATTATGTATGCATCAAATTATGGTTTTTATGAAATCGCTAAAGTGTTAGTAGAAAAAGGAGCCATCCCAAATCCTTCAAGAGAATTCACTGATCTTCCTCCATTGTCTGCAGCAGCCGACAAAGGTCACTTAGAAGTTGTCAAGTTACTCGTTGAGCATGGGGCAAATGTTATGCATAAAGGTAAAAACAACATGACAGCTCTTGATATTGCCATGGATTCTGGGCATGGCAATATTGCAAAATACCTTAGGAATATAATGCTTGAGCTAGACGAGACACCCCCAGAACATAAAACAAATTTGATAAAGAATATTGATTGGGTTGGTAAGAAGCCGACAAACTGAAAACGAATAAGGATAGATTGTGTGAGCATAGCGAACCACAATCTTATCCAGTTGTTGGACAAGCCCGACTCAACTTAAGATGTTCTCTTTATATATAGGAAATATCTTTTTGGGAGTGAGGGATAGATGGTGGGTCTTCTGTAAAGGTAGCTTTTTGCACTCGTTTCAAGGCGCACGGGTACTGTAGCCTATTATTAATAGGCTCAACAAAAACTATTTCATAAGTGTTTAAACGTTTAAACCTCCATTATTTAATGTGAATTTCATGCCCTTGCCAGGAAAGAAGTTATCCGGGCTCTAAAGTTGCAAATCGAAAACCCAAAATAATCATGGGGGACTTACAGCACGGACATTTAAAAAAAGGCCTTGGACGAGGGGCAAACTCCATAATCCGGACGTGCAGAATCAGTTGCACCAAAAACAGCAGTTTTTTCGCGTTGCTGTGGAGAAAACCATAGTCTCTCACTCTTCGAAACCCTTTAGGGAGTATGTGCTGCATGAGGAGGTGCAGAAAATCTTCCCCTTTGAGCGTACGATATTTTGTATCACCGGTACTACTTTCGACATATCTAAAAGTCACCTGACCATTTTGGTTGGAAACAATATTGTTTTCACTGATCACACCACGATACAAATATCTTGAAAGGTATTTCAATGCGGTGATTCCCTTACCAACACGAGTGCAATCAACGATCCATTTATGAGGGACTTTAGGTATAGGAAATCCGGCATCATTTAAGGCTGCCAAAAAGCGTTCTCGAAAGACGATTGCCAGTGCTTTTTGGTTGAATAGATATTTCCCCTTTTTCTTTTTCCATTGACGTCTGGACTTATCGATGCCACCACCTGGAATAACGACATGGATGTGAGGGTGGTAATCCAGTTTTCTGCTATGAGTCTGCAATACCATAGTCATACCAATTTCTGCGCCCAGGTGTTTTGGATTCAAACCAAAATCCTTGAGAGTGCAGGAAACACAATTAAAAAAGAGGGAATAAATCTCTTTTTGATGTTGCC
>DFBQ01000166.1:0-3771 GCA_002367355.1 Deltaproteobacteria bacterium UBA3076
TTTTAAGTAAGGAATTCTGAACTTATATCAGGGAGCTTATTTCTCAGGATGAGCCATGGGAGCACCTCGTCCCTCCCGCAGCCTGCCATCTCCTGAAGGCCTTTGATCTACTGGATAGACTCAAAAACCGATGCTCTTCCGGCCCAGGGTAACCGTTCATATTTCCCCTTTGGCAAGTAGGGAGGTCACCACTCCTGACATATCCTGTGTGCCTTTCTCATCGCTTTTTCGGCAAACTCGACAATAACATAATCTGGGACAAATACTCGATTAATCCTTGTCATGGACAAATCCAATAGCTCCGCTGTTTTGCATTGATAATTCCTATTTGATTTATTGATTATCATGATATAAAGATTGTCATGGACTTCACAAAGGAGTCCATGACAGCCCCTTAAGACGCTCCTGCCTGCATCCAGTGAATGAGGGAAAATCTTTTAGGGCGAACAATTTCCACAAAGATAGGCAAAAGGTAACTACTTAGGTGGATAGACTGAAGGTGGAAGGCTGAAGGCTTTTAGGAACAAATTATGCGCGATTACATAAAATTAGGTACTTAGGCTGAAGGCTGAAGGCTGAAGACTGTTAGGGACGAAACTTAGGGCGTTCGATTGTTGCGAGATGGTTGAAATACTTCAGCCTTCAACCTTCAACCTTCAACCTGAATAGTTACGGCAAAACTACATCAAAGGGAAAGGAGAGAGGAAATGCATCGGTTTGTAAAAATTTTGTTTGTTTTCATGGTCTGTATTTTATGGGCAGGGAGTTCTGCCTGGGGAGGATTCAAGTTCGGAATTGATGACCAGATTGGTGTGGGAAACCATGGCGTTTCGCAGGCCAAGGAATATGGTAGGCAAGATCCGCTAATCGATATTCTGATTAGTAAGGGTATCCTTACCGAAGAGGAGGCGAAAAAAATACAGAAAGAGGCGGTTGTGCTGGAAGAACAACGCCGGCAGGAGGTACAGGAGGTAGCGAAGGAAATCAAAGACAATCAACTCAGAGGGGAAATCGGGTGCTGGACCCAGGTCTGGTATCAGTATGTAGAGCACGGAAAGAAGGATGGCGGAGACCTTAACGATTTTATGGCGCGGAGATTTTACCTGTATCTGAAAGGCGATATTACTCAGCATTTCAGCTTTTTTACTCATATCGCTGCAGATCGGATTGGACAGGAAGGATTGGACAAGCCCTCATTAGGGCTTGGAAGCGGCATTGCATTCCGGGACCTCTGGATTACCTTCAAGTTGAACGAGGCTCTCAAAATTCAGGCCGGAAGGATGTACATCCCCCTAACCCGCAACTATGGCACAACATCAACCAAGGCACTTCTCACTACTGATCTCCCGTTTCTTCAGGGTGGCGTTCGCGGAAATATCTTCTATGCCAGCAAGGTCGGCCGTGATGACGGCGTTGTCCTGTGGGGAAATCCTCTGGACGGCCTCATTCAATACAGGTTTATGGTCTCAGAAGGGGTTGAGAATGATAACAATCCTGATGACAACCTCCGCTTCGCAGGTCGTGTGGCCGTCAATCTCCTTGAACCTGAAACAGGCTGGTTCAACAAGGGCACCTATCTCGGAAAGAAAAAGGTCCTGAGCCTTGGCTTCGGCTACGATACCCAGAATGATCTGACCTTGAATGGCCGCGAGGACCAGGACAACCGCGTATGGACCGCGGATGTCTTTTTTGACCATCCGATAGGGGAGGGCGCAGTAACTGTAGAAGCATCTTATATCGACATTCAGAACTGTACTCAGGACCTTAATTACTCCGAGTTGAGAGCCGGCGAAGACGCCAAGAACTGGTATATCCAGGCCGGATATCTCCTGCCCTGCCGGATAGGTCCTGGCCGTATCCAGCCTTATGTACGATATGAAACAGTTGACGTTGACGTACATGACAAGGACGATTCGGATTATGCGAGTGCCGGATTCAACTATTATATAAAGGGGAACAATGCCAAGATCAGCATGGACTATACTTATGTTGATAATGGACGTTACAAGAACGACCAGAGTATTGCGACTTTCCAATTAGCTGTCGGGTTCTAACGCCGGCCGATTAGAAATACTTGCTACGTAACCGTTCATTCCCCTCGCAATAGAGGGAATGAACGGTTATAAGGTTACATCCTTTTTTAAATTCAAGATTCAAAATTTAGAATTCAAAATTGTGTCTGAACGGCCTTTTCGTTCTAGATAGGTAAAAAAACATAGAACAGCCAATGCCTGGTTCCTATATGTAGCACTTGCTATTATCCTGTTTGTTCAAAGTCCGGCAGAAAATGAAAAAAGAAGATTCTGATAAGATGCCATTCAATGTTACCGGAATAGTAAAGGATCTTGCCCTTAGGTACGGATGGGGGGCCAGGCTATCAAGGGGAATGATTTGGGATGTCTGGGAAGAAATTGTAGGTCCCCAGGTTTCGATCCATGCATGGCCGGAACGCTTCTCAGAGCGAGACAACCTGGTGGTCGTGGTCTCTGACTCAGTTTGGATGCAGCAGCTCTGCTTTCAAAGGCAGCTCTTTATTGATGGGCTGAATGCACGCCTACCATCCGGGGCCAATATTAAGGATATCAGGTTTGTTCTGGGTGACGTGGCAGAGGTCAGATCCCGGTGGATTCCTCGTAAGATACCGAAGAAAGACCCGCTGAAAAAAGGAAAGGTCCAATTCCCGAAACGTGCATTGGATGCTGCAAAGGACATGATGGAACCTGTCCGGGATCAGGAGCTGAGGCAGGCAATGACAGACCTTTACCTGAAAGATTCTGAACGAAAGAAAAGCAACCCTGAACCCTGAACCCGTGAACGTCTATGAATTGTCTCTTGGGCTGTTTAGAAAAATTGGGGGCAAAACTCTGAGCTCTTCTCCTGCATCTTTACATCCCTCAACCAGGATCAGTCTGGCCGGTAGATTCGGGGCGGGGTGAATCATTGTCAATCTCTTAGGTTCAAGGCTCAGCTCATGCATGCCGGCCAAAAGTCTGGCAGCTCGGTCAGCAGGATAGATAAGGCTTACCCGGCCTCCAGGATGGAGAGCATAACGGGCTGCAGATAGTATCTGGTCAAGGTCAGTCAGGATCTCGTGCCTTGCAAAAGCCTCCCGGGAATTCTTGCATAGTCTGCCGGATACAGGAGACCTGTAGGGCGGGTTAGTGACCACGTGGTCAAAACTGCCTGCAGAAAATAACTCAGATATTCTATTCAAGTCTGATTCATATAATGCGATTTGTCCATTCAGATGGTTCAAACGGATATTTTTTTCTGCGATTCCGGCAAGATCTTTCTGTATCTCAAGCGCTACTATTTTTACATTGCTGTGCTTTTTGGCAAGGACCAGGGATATGACCCCGCATCCTGTGCCGATGTCCAGGATATGATCAAATTTTCTCAGTCTTACAAAGTCAGCAAGCAGTAACGAGTCCACGGAAAAACGGTAACCATACCTTGGCTGGAGGATCTTGATATCGTGATCCCTGAGACAGCTCTCCGTGACTTCAGGTGAGATTTCTGGTAGAGGTAATTCTGTTTTTTTTAGGTTTTGAGCCATGGATTTATGCTGTTATTTTTTCTTTGAGACCATTATAACCTGTTATGAAAAAGGTAACTACTCAGGTGGATAGGCTGAAGGTGGAAGGTGGAAGGTTTTTTAGGGACAAAACATGCGCGATCATACAAAACTCAGGGCATTCGAGCGTTGCGAGATGATTGATATACTTCAGCCTTCAGCCTTCAACCTAAATACCTAAGTGGATACTGAAAAAC
>DFBQ01000166.1:3798-10181 GCA_002367355.1 Deltaproteobacteria bacterium UBA3076
CTGAAAAACTAATCATGATAGCAGTTTGGCAAAGGGTCAGTGAGGCCATGGTTGATGTAAACGATGAGATTGTGGGGCGCATCGGTAAGGGAGCCCTTGTGCTACTTGGAGTGGAGTCAGAAGACACCGATGTTGACGCGGCCTTTATAGCGGAGAAATGTGCAAACCTCAGGGTCTTTGATGACCAGGATGGCCGTCTTAATCTCTCATTTGCTGATATTGGCGGAGAACTGCTTCTGGTATCACAGTTTACTCTATGCGCAGATTGCAGGAAGGGGAGAAGGCCGTCATTTATCAAGGCCGCCGCTCCTGACGAGGCCAATAGACTCTACGAGCTTGTGGCTGATATGATTAGGGCCAAGGGTGTCGAGGTGAAAACCGGCCGTTTTCAGGCCCACATGAAGGTACATCTGGTTAATGATGGTCCGGTGACGTTGCTATTGGACAGTCGAAAGAGGTTTTGATTAAGGCGTATGTCAGAACAGTCAGCCCTTGAGATCCTTGAGGATTGGGAACCGCCTCAACTGAGTGAGGAAGCGTCAAGTTGGCTGCTTTCTCAGCTTTCTCCCCAGGTCTTTTCGCGGTTTGCCCAGGCTGTACAGCAAGATCCGGAAGGTCAGGCCGCACTCTCCGGGTTCAGGATTTCCCCTAATTCAATAAAAAAACCCGGCGTCAAGCAGGCCATTTCAGCAAGGCTTGTATCACTTCTTGTGTCCTCAAGGTGGGCAAGGAGCGCCTTTTTCATCCTATCTTTTCCACATGGCAGGTGGTTCAGGTGGGCGGAGGTCATTGACGCACACGACGAGATCTGGCTGGAAATTAACTGGAGAGAGCTCATAAGGGGAACCGGGGACCCTGCCTTGGCTGTTGCATTTGCCCTGGACGACCGTCTGGGTCTGGCCAGGAGAGGTGAGAGGGCCTTAAAGACAAAGTCCATATGGACAGGAGAACTGACCGGTTCCAAGGAGTTGTTGCCGGAGGCATGGGCTGAGTTCTCAGGGCTCATAGGGTCTCAGGAGTTCAGAGATTCTTCAGAGACAGAGGCATTGGAAAACCTGCAAATCAGGCTTGAAGAGATATCAGCCAAGCTGCAGAGGACAGAGCAGGATGAAGCAAAACAAAAAAAGGCAAGAAAAAAGCTGGAGGCCGGAATCAGGGAGCTTGAGGCCAAGTGCCTGGGACAGGAATCCTCTATTAGTAAATTCAAAGATAAGTTAAAGGAGCAGTCAAGGCGTATAAAGGTCTATGAGACTGAAATGGAGTCAGAGGTTGGAGCAAGAGTCGCCGGTTTTTACCGGGAGTTCTGCAACTGTGACATGTGTGAGGAAGAACTGTGGAAAGACTCCATGAAAGAAGGTGGAAGCAAAGACCTCTTGAAAAGGGTGGAAAGGACCCTTACTGCCCAAAGCCATCTGGATGCCAGGTACGGTACCCGTTCCAGGGTGATCGCCAGGCTTAAAAAGCTTGAATCCAAGTACGAGGAGGTTGAAAGGGCTCTGGGCGATGTCCTTGTCCCAGCCCCGTCATTGCTGAAAGCCGGAAAGGACCTGCAACTTGAGATTGCCCACTGGAGACAGATGCTTCCAGGTGCGGAAGAAGCCTGCTCGCCATTGGCAGGAAGCCTCCTTGGGCAGGCAAGGTCCTTCAAGGTGAATGAGGAAGGAATCAGGCAGCTTGAGGCATTGTTGACAGAGCTGGATCGTCCACCCATTGAGTTATTACTTAATGAAGAGGAAAAGGCCTTTTTGCACCGCCACATCAGGAAACTTTTGGCTGAAAGGAGAAAGATATGGCAGGCAGGCATGCTGGCCAAGCATCCGCCTGTACGCATCCTCCCCCATCAAGTAGATGATATTTCGAATCTTTCAGCCTTTGTATTGAGGCACCACGATCTGTGCTCCAAGTCCGTTCTGCTGGTTGATGGCTATAATGCAATAAAGTCCTCTGCTGAATGGGCAACACTTGACAGCCAGAACTTCACAAAGGCAAGAAATCGTTTTATTGCGCTCTGGGAGTTAAGGGCAAAGGACTGGAAAAGGGTAGAACTTGTCTTTGACGGCCAGGAAGAGCGCCAATGGATAGAGGAGCGGGGCCACCTGATAGTGGTATATACGGATACCAGGTTCGAGTCCCAGCGAGCGGATCGCTATATCCAGTCGCGTATGGGGGAACTCAATGCAGATAACCCTGATACAAAGCTCTTTTTAATCACCGCGGACAGAGAGCTGAGGGACTCTGTCAGCCAGTGGTGTAATTACTTTATTGAGCCGAGATGGGCGCTTATAC
The DNA here is from genome assembly GCA_002367355.1 of Deltaproteobacteria bacterium UBA3076. Classification (GTDB taxonomy): domain Bacteria; phylum Desulfobacterota; class Dissulfuribacteria; order Dissulfuribacterales; family UBA3076; genus UBA3076. The sequence continues at coordinate 6,085 of DFBQ01000166.1, forward strand.
CTTATCTCAGCATAGAAGATTGATTCACTCCCAGGTTCCAAGCTGCCTGTAAGCTTCATAAAGGACTATCCCTGCGGTATTAGACAGATTAAGGCTCCTCACTTTGCCCCATATCGGCAGGTAAAAACTTCTCTCAATATTTGTCTCGAGGAGAGAAGGAGGAAGTCCCTCGGTCTCCTTTCCGAAGACGAGATAGCATCCCGGTGTAAAGTTTGCTTCAGTATAGATATATTTTCCCCTGGTTGAGAAATAAAGAAAGTCACCCCCGGCATTTTCAAGCATAAATGCCTCCAAGCTGCTGTGATGTCTCACAGTTATACTGGGCCAGTAGTCAAGGCCTGCTCTTCGGAGATGCTTGTCGTCGGTCTTAAATCCAAGGGGATGGATAAGGTGAAGGACAGAATTGGTTGCCCCGCAGAGCCGGGCAATGCTACCGGTGTTGGGTGGTATTTCCGGTTCTACTAATACTACATGTAGAGAAGGAAGAGAATCGGACCTGCCAAGGGACTTCATGCCATTTTTCTGATTTTTTCCCGGCACTCAGGGCACAATCCCTTCACGTCCAGCTTATGATTCAGTATCTTAAAACCGAAACGTTCTTCCAGGTCCCTTTCGATGTCCTTTAATCTCGGATCTGTGAACTCCTCAATCTTCCTGCACTCAATACATCGAAGGTGGCAATGGTGTTCGTGGCCATATATGTGTTCGTAGTGCATATGGCCGTCTTCAAAGAACACATCCTGGATCAGGCCGGCTTCCATTAAGAGAGGTAGAAGCCGATATATAGATGCCTTTGAGATATTTATACCCTTTTGCCTTATAGTTAAATAAAGTGTGTCTACATCAAAGTGATCATGGGTGGTAAAGATCTCTTTTATTATCTGTTCTCGTTCCTGGGTATAGCGTAGTCTGTTTTTTTGAAGGTACTCACGAAAGACTTGCAATTCCGATTTTTTTTGCATGAAGAAAGCCCTCGATTTTCAGATTTTAACAAATTAATGAATTGTGGCTGAAACCGCGAAACATAGGCAAAGGGAAAAAATAAATTACCACATTCAATGTTTTCTTTTTGTTGTACTGATTGGAAGCTGCCAAGTCAAGTTTAAAGCAACTGTTTAATAATAGGCGTATGCCCAGTATTGTGCAAGGATAATTTTCACATTCCATGGCAGTCGACAGCCGGAAAGGGCGTGAATAATTATGTATAGGGAGATGATAAATGACAGCAAAAGAACAAATTGAGATTCGCGAGACCCTGGGATTTGTCGGCGGAGGACAGATGGCAGAAGCCCTTATAAAGGGGCTGTTGTCAAAAGCGTTCTTGAAACCAGGCCGGATCACGGCATCTGATCTGTCTAAGGACAGGAGAAATCATCTCAAGGAAGCATTTGGGATAAATACCACATCAGAAAACAAGGAAGCAGTTAAAGGGTCTGAGATTATTATCCTGGCGGTCAAACCCCAGGTCATGCCTATAGTCCTTGAAGACCTTGGGCCTGTTGTGAGCAGCAATCATCTTGTTGTATCCATAGCTGCTGGAATAACCACTCATTCTTTGGAAAAACGACTCCCTGAGGGTGCAAGAGTAGTGCGCGTGATGCCCAATACCCCTGCATTGGTTCAGGCAGGGGCTGCGGCACTGTGTAAGGGGACTGCCGCCAGCCAGGGCGATCTGGATATAGTGCGGCAGATATTGGAGGCAGTGGGCAAAGCGGTTGTTGTACCAGAGGCCTTGATGGATGCAGTCACTGGGCTCAGCGGTAGCGGACCGGCATATGTCTTTACATTTATTGAGGGGTTGATTGATGCAGGAGTGCGGGAAGGGTTGCCAAGAATTGTTGCCCAAGAGCTGGTGGTTCAGACTGTACTTGGGGCGGCCCTTATGTGTCGGAATACTGGAAAACACCCGGCAGAATTGACTGCGATAGTGACCAGTCCAGGGGGAACCACTGCTGCGGGTCTGCATGTCCTGGAACGGGCCGCGCTGCGTGGGATATTACTGGATGCAGTCAGGGCCGCAACGGAGAGGTCCGGAGAGCTTGGTGGTTGAAGGGGCGCTAAGTTCACGTTACCGGCCGGCTTTTCGAGGCAGTTTTGATGAGGCAAGAAACATAAGGCCGGCTACCACAGCAGACATGAAAAAGACCCAGGGATAACCGAAGCATACCCAGATAAGTCCTGCGATTATCGGGGCTACCATGGATACTACGTGCTCAATTGAATAGCTTGTGGATATGGAGGCTGTCAGCTCATCCGGCGATTCAACGATCTTTGAAAGGTAGGTTACATGGGCTGAACGTAAGGAAAACAGGCTGTCATCCAGGATGAAGCATGTGAACAGGCACGGCAGGATAAGATGCCGGGGAAGCGTTGTTTCTGCCAGACCGTAGCAGGCGCAGATCATCAGAAGCATAAGGGAATCACCTATAAGCACAGTCCTTTCCCCCAGCGTGTCAATAAGTTTTCCAAGATAGGGCTTTAGAAATAGGCCTACAACAGAAGATGCAAGAATAAGCCTTGCCATGGCCGGTGCATCCTGATCAAAGATCCTGATAAGTACCCATGGTCCGAATACGATGAAGATCTGTTTTCGCACACCGAACAGGACGGCAAGTAAATAAAAAAGAGAATATTTTTTCTTGAATACAAAGCGCTTACGTTTTGTCCCGGTATGTCTTTTTTCCTTGATGAGAAGTACAATTGAGGCCGAAAGCAATGTGAGTAAGGCTGCGGTCCAATAGAGCTTTTCGTATCCGAGCCCTAATGTGCCCATACCTACCCAGATGCAAGCAGCCCCCACTATGGTCCCAAGGCTCCTGAGGCTTCTGACTATTCCGAAAAGACGGCCCCTGGTCCCGGGTTCACTGAGGGCTACACAGAAGCTCTCCCTGATGGTCATTACCATATGGGCCCCGACAGACCAGACAAACAGCCAGGCTGTTACCCTCAAGACATCAGCCGAGAGGCTGGCAACGCCCACAATGCCCAAGGCAATAACAAGTGTGGCTCCAAACAGGATCCTTCCTTCTTTGACTGCACTGAAAGGGGCCAGGAGTACAATGAGCAACATTCCCGGCATTTCTCTGATGGTCTCCAGCACTCCCCTCTGGTCGGCGCTCATGTCATAGACATCAACAAGGAAGTTGTTAAGGCTGCTAAAGAAAATTCCAGTGGCAGCAGCACCCAGAAATGTGCTAAAGAGAAAGATTAATTTCTGGTCCTTAAAGAGGCGGGGCACGAGTGAATGTATATTATGATGCTTGTGGGCGGTCATGGGCTGTCAACTTAGCGCCCTTTGGGCGAGCTGTTAAGTTATTTTAGCCATAAATGCTATTTGGTTATTCCCAAACAGTTATCTCAAGACGAAGTCGCGAGGTTAGATTCGTTGTGCCAGTTGTTTGGCATTGGATTAGTATTGTTTAATGTGGAAAATCCAAACACTCCCGATTTTACCATTAGAGTATGTCCCAACAAGCATGAACCAGATTTTTTCTACACAAACAAATACATGAGCAAGATTGAGAAAGAATTATTTGTAAATATTCGGTGAACCTTTTTTCCTTCCGAATTTTTCTGTAGGCGGAGGTTTATTTCTGCAAACAGGTCTAAGTTTTTTTGCCTTCCTTCTGGACACATCAGATCGGGTATGGTAAAAAGGATTCATGCTCGATTCACGCTCATTTACCGAGGACCCTTCTGTAGCGGTTCATTCCAATTCTATCACATATCCTCCCTTTGCACATCCTTCCGCGACTGATTGCCTGAATTGTGCGAAACTGACAAAGCAGGTCAATATGCTCCGATCGGAGGTTGGATACTGGAAATCTCGCCATGCAAAGGCCATTGAGCGCGAGGTCCTCCTGAAACAGAAGGTCGAGGAACTCAAAGCCAAGGTGAGACTTCGTGAGCGTCAGCTCTTCGGGCGTAAGTCTGAGAAAGGTGCTAAAGGCCAACAATGTGGTACTGAGCAAGACAAAGAGAACTCGAAGAAACGCAAAAGGGGACAACAGCCTGGCTCCAAGGGACATGGACGGAGACGGCACGAGAATCTGCCCTCGAAAGAAGAGATTTGGGCGCTGCCCGATGATGAACAGGTG
>DFBQ01000166.1:10220-11623 GCA_002367355.1 Deltaproteobacteria bacterium UBA3076
TCACCGTCGTATCATCCGCCGTCGGCATTACCGGCGCACCTGTACCTGTCCAGGAGTACCACAAATAATCACTGCTCCGGGTCCGGCAAAGCTCATTCCCAAAGGGGGCTATGGAATATCGTTTTGGGTTCTCATACTTTTGGGCAAGTTTCTTTACCAGCGTCCTTTATGTCGTATACTTACAGAGCTTCGAGACAACCATGGGCTGGACATCTCGCCTGGGACTGCGACGGGCGGGATGGAACGTCTTCGTCCTCTCTTCATACCACTGTATCAGGAAATTGTTGCCAGGAATGTGAGCGAGGGGCGATGGCATGCAGACGAGACCCGCTGGCAGGTCTTTGCCGAGATGGAGGAAAAGGAGAACCCTCGATGGTATCTGTGGATTTTCTGTTCCAAGACTACAGTGGTATTCCGCATGGAGCCCACCCGCTCCTCCGATGTCCCCAAGGATCATTTTGGCGAAGAGGCCAAGGGAATCCTTGTTGTAGATCGCTACAGCGCATATAAGGTCCTGCTCAAGCAAGGGAGGATACTGCTTGCATTCTGCTGGGCCCATGTGCGCAGGGATTTCTTGGCTATTGCGAAGGACTGGCCCAGTGAAGAAAAATGGGCCTTCGAGTGGATAGAAAATATCAGGCAGTTGTACGTGCTCAACGATGCGAGACTCAGGGTACTCGATGTTCCGGGTGCCTTTGACAAAGCCCATACACGGTTGTCGGAGGCAATCGACAAAATGGCACAGGAGCGCGACACTCAACTAAAAGATCCAAAACTCCATATTGCTTGCCGCAAAGCGCTCCAAAGCCTTGATCGGCATTGGTCCGGTCTGACACTCTTTGTGGACTATTCTGAGGTCCCGATGGACAACAACTATGGCGAGCGGCAGTTGCGCAATCCTGTTGTGGGGCGCAAAAACTATTACGGTTCAGGTTCCTTCTGGAGCGCTGCTCTGACAGTCATGGCGTTTTCGTTGTTCCAGACACTTCAGATATGGAACATCAATCCCATGATATGGCTTACAGCATATCTGGAGGCCTGTGCTGGGAACGGATGCAGACCCCCGCCTGACGCTGAATGCTTCCTGCCCTGGAACATGGACCAAGAGCGCCTCCGCCTTTTCACGAATCCCAAACCAGCAACGAATGATACATCATGAACTCCTCTTGGCGGTATTGTGGCAGGAATTTCACCGTATCCGAGATGGAGACCATTCGACGTCTCATAGAGGATAATCCCCAGGCACACCGGGCATGCCTATCACGCATGGTGTGCAAAGAATTCGGATGGGTGCGTCCTGACGGCCGTCTCAAGGATATGAGCTGCCGGGTAGCAATGATCCGCATGGATAATGACGGCCTGATAAGGCTCCCACCACCACTTACGAAAAACGGTAATGGCAA
>DFBQ01000207.1:0-14100 GCA_002367355.1 Deltaproteobacteria bacterium UBA3076
TTTAGACCAGCAATCCTGCTGAAATGACGTAGATTGCCGGTTACAAGCTCCAAGCCATGGTTCAGAGCAGTGGCAGCAATCTGAATATCTGCATCAGGAATGACAGCCCCGGTTTTTTTAAGGTGGGCACGGATTCTCCCGAATATTTTGGCAGTTCCAATATCATAGGGGAGGACTGTGACAGCGGGAAGTATGCGTTGCTCTATATTGGAAAGATGACGTTCACTGGCCTGGGAACGGTAGGCGCCTTGATATAATTCGCCGATCACAACCGCGCTGGTGAATTGCTCCTCACGAGAGATGGCCATAATCCACTTGATATAAGCCGTTGCGGGACGATGGCGCAATAGTTCTGAAATTGCGTCTGTATCAAACAGAAAGGCCATCGTCAGTGTTCCAAATCCGGCACGGCACGTTGTCCAATTCGAAGAGATTCGTCCAAGATTTTGACCAGTTCCCCGGAGTCTTCCCAGCCACCTGCAATACTGACAAGTCCGCTTTCCGGACCTGCTTTTCTCAGACGTTCAAGGTGTTCCAGTTCATTGGGGCGGACGAGAGCGGCGACAGGTTTGCCATGCCGGGTAATGAGTACTGACGAGCCTGTTTCTACTTGCCGGATGTATTTTGAAAATTTGGCTTTTGCTTCAGCCACTGATACGCTCTTGTTCATGGTCAACCTCCATTTATGACCGCTATGACCATTATGACCCAAATGTCAAGTGTTTGAATTGCAATCAGGTTATTGGGCAGTTTTCTCTCAGAGGCCCTGATGAATGTGACGTAGGGTACATCCTTCTATATTACCCCTGTCAAGCTAAAAAATTTGTCTGTCAGTATTTCGAAAAAGGAAAATCAAATAGGCTTTAAAGACGACTGCCAATCTTGCCGATGACTGAATTATGCGGCTATCATTCGGGATTTATGTGCGGCATAGCGAGCACTTATCTATAAAGCGCCAGCATAGCTCTGTTTTATCGCAGCATTTTTATATTCGGAAATCCTCTAAGTGGTTGATTTCTTTAACACTGGTGTCGTTCTAAAAGAGCCGCACCCAAATCGCTTCGCGATGGTTCAGAAAACAGTCTATGTGTTCTCAGAGTCTCTTCTTGCTTTTCCGCCTTTTACGCGGTCTTCGACCCATACGTCTATTGAGAAAGTCTTTTATGACGGCAAAATAGAGATCCCCTGACTTTTCCGCAATATCCTCCCTGCATTCGCTGGGGACGATCTGGAGCTGGGTTGCCTTTGAGCGACTCTCAGCCACCAGCCACTCAATCTGGTTTAGAGATATGACTTCGTCGCGGTGGCTGTGCAGAAAGAGTACTGCTTTGCTGTAGTTACTCATCTTAGAGCGGTTTGAAAATGGATCCTCTCCTGAAAGCCCTAATTCGTTTATTCGAATCCCCTTGCTCGAAAGAAAGCCTTCTGTCAAATCAAAGGCGCTTTCCATTATAAGGGCCAGGGAGTCATCGTCGTGGCGGCAGGCAAGATCCAGCGCAACAGCAGACCCAAGGGAACGGCCCATGAATACCACCGGGCCGGTCCTTTGTTCTATGTCATACCAGCCTTTTACAGCCTGATAGAAGGCCTCAGCATCCTGAGGCAGGGCGCTGATGGATGGTTCTCCGCCACTCTTCCAGCATCCGCGATAGTCCATTGTTATCAGGGTAATGCCGAAATGCCCAAACCCGGTTGCCAGATTAATAATATCTGCTTCACAGTCATACTCTGCCGGAAAAAACAGAATGTGAGGCTCTTCCGGTATTCCACTAAAGACCCTGCAATGGATTTTAACACCGTCAAGGGATTTTGCAGTCAGTGCCTCTGCCGTTGCCTCACCGGTTGGGCGAGATTCTTTTGCCGTCCCATACGAATCCTTTATGTTCTTGAACAAGGAATCGATTATCTCAGGACGGTCCGGTTGACTCAGATGATTGCTTTTTGCCACTTCTGTCTTTCATTAAAGGCTTGAATCTGCCGCCTTATGAATCCTTTTGCAAAGGATTTGTGCCCCATGTAGGACAATGCATATTCTTTCAGTTCATTCAACATTTGGCTAAAGACTTGGTCTTTCTCCTTTTCGTCTATGAAGTTCCTCTCTTTTTTCAGCTCGAAATTTATTACAGGTCCCTGTTCTTTTAAAAAGTCTTTATAAAGTTCCCGGGGTCTGTCAGCAAAATCTTCTTCACTGATTTCTATTGGAATCCTGACAAGTAGTCCCACAAGCCACCTGTCCCCGGCTACATGCCGGGAATAGTCGTGAAATTCCAGAACGAGATTGTTTGGAAGATCTATTTTTTCAACAATCTTGAGAGAGGGTGTCTTCAAAGTGTCATGCTCCTTACTGCCTAGTGTTTAAAGGCCCTTTGACCCGTAAAGACCATGGTTACCGGGGGGTCGGCCTCGTTACACGCTTCGATAGACTCCCAATCTCTCAGGGAGCCACCTGGGTGTACGATTGCTGAAATACCCTGATTGATACCTACATCCACCCCGTCCCTGAATGGGAAGAATGCGTCAGAGACCATAACAGAGCCCGGAAGGCCGCCGCGGTCTGCCTTTACCTGTTGATCGATCTCATCCTTTTCGCCAACGTCACGCTCTCCTTTACTTACCAGGAGCTCAAGGTCCTTATACGGTATTCCAAACCTGTCATAGCAGAGAATGTCTGCATACTTTGTATATGCTTTGTGGACAGCGATTTCCGCTACACCGACTCTGTCCTGTTCGCCTGTGCCTATCCCGGTGGTTACTCCATTTTTGATATAGATTACGGAATTGGAAGTAACTCCTTGCTCAACCGCCCAGCCGAACAGTATGTCTTCGTATTCCCTGTCATCCGGCAGACGATTGATCTTGTAAGTCTTGCCCTGGTATTCACATTCAGCAGGTTTCAAGTCCTCCCTGGTACGGATTTTGTTTACAGGGGATTGCTGGACTATGATTCCTCCATCTATAAGGCTCTTGAAGTCTATGAAACGCCTGTCCCAATAAGTCTCCAGTTGGTCGATCCTTTTGATCCGGATAATTCTCAGGTTTTTCTTCCGCGACAGTATATCTACTGCGCCCTCTTCATAATCAGGTGCGCACACCACCTCAAGATACTGATTGCTGAGGGCCTCGGCCGTTGGTTTGTCTATGGGCCTGTTGAGGGAAACGCAGCCGCCGAACGCTGCCAGCCTATCCGCCCTGGATGCCTTTATAAGGGCATCTTCAAGGGTATTGCCGCAGGCTACTCCACAGGGGTTATTGTGTTTCACAATGACGGCAGCAGGGCTTTTGGCAAGAAATTTCAGTATATTAAGAGAATTATCTACGTCAGTGAGATTGATTTTGCCGGGGTGCTTGCCTGCCTGAATCATATCCTCTTCGTTGATTGAGCTTACCAGACCGTTTCCAGCCTCAATATAAGAGCAGTCACCCAGGACAAGGTTTCCGTTTACGAGTTCGTAAAGTGCTGCCTCCTGGTCCGGGTTTTCCCCATAACGGATACCTTTTTCTTCCAGATTTCCGGTAGAGTTGTTTTTTATCTTCCATGTTCGTTTGCGATAGATCAGTGTTTGATCCCCAAAGGATATGCGGAGTTCCAGAGGAAACTGGTCCCCAAGTATTGTCTTATACATCTGTTTCAGGTCTTTCATCAGTGGCTTCCTCCTCTTGTTATCAGGTACGGAATATTAACCAGCTGGCAACTATTCAGGTTTAAGGTTGAAGGCTAAAGGCTGAAGGATTTCAAGCATTTTGCAATGATCGAACAGAGATGAATCCTCTAAACTAATACTGCAATCTCGTCAGCCAACTCAAATGCCTGCAGTTTTGTGTGATTACTCATGATTTGTCCCTATTAGCCTTCTACCTTCAGTCTATCCACCTGAATTACACTATCTGAAGCACAATATAGCCGGAGTCTATGATCCGTCAATGGAGCGAGTGGAGGGAGCGGTCTTATCCTTTGAACCCAGGCGTTTCTTCATGGCTTGCTCTTTGAGCACACCTGAATGATACTTCCCGTCTGTAAAAATATAGGTCGGAACGCCTGTTATACCCTTTTGCTGCAGGAAGCGGAGAGTATCTTCAATTTTGTCTTTTCCCTCCTGGCACTGGTTTTCCGATTTGTATCCGCTGTGAAGGCCTTCCAAGCCCTTATTGTCGCAAATGACGGATATGCATTGCTCCTTTGCACCCTTATGAAAGCTGAGAGGGAATAGTAGGACCTTTAACTGGATTTCCCCTGCTTCCGCCATATGGGCGACAATTTTCTCTGCCCTGTGGCAGTATGGGCATTGCGGATCTGTAACGAAGTAAACAATTTCCCCTTTTGAACCCACGGTAAAGACAGTGAGGTCTTCAAGACGTCTGAGGTCGGAATCAGTAAAACGATTGAGATCAGCAATTGCCTCTTTGGTGATATTAGTTCCGTCTGAGGCCTTAAAGATCTGGCCGGTGATCAGGAATTCCCCCTTTGGGTCAGTGTATAAGATGCGGTTTTGGCCTTTGAGGTTCACCTGGATTTCGCAAAGCCCCGGGACAGCACTATGCTGGATCTTTATGACACTGATGTTTTGCTTAAAGGTCTCTACCACCTTCTGTTGTATGGTCTCCTTGGAAGGACAGGCAGCCGCGAGGCAGTCTTGGGCCTGGACCAGGAAAAAGAGGGGCGTGAGTAATAGAGCGAGATAACTAAGAATGGACATTTTTGAGTTCTCCTTCAACATCAGCTCGGCCACCAATCGACCCCTAAATTGCGTATTACATTGAGGCCGCCCGGCAGCACAACGGTGTTTTTAATGTTGACGCTGTCAAGGAAGCACTGGACTTCATAGGCCTTGGCACCGGCATTACATATGAGTATGAGCATCTTGTCCTTTGGTAGCTGTTCGTATTCGTCCCGGAACTTATCATAGGGCATGTGTCTCCAGCGGTCTTGAAATTTTTCTATGAAGTGTGCCGCCTCGGCTGGATGGCGGAGGTCAATGGCCAACCAGTCAGGGTGACTTTTTTCCCCGTTTAGCCAGGTGACAAAGTCCTTTACTTCAATGGCCCTGAACCGGCCGGAGACCGTGTTGTCAGCCACGTTGGCAGTGGCATTCAGAATATCAACAGCCGTGGAGAAGGGTGGGGCATACGGCAGCTCCAGGTTGCTGAAGTCGCTGATGACCGCTTTTCTCTCTAACAATCCGGCTACGGCGTTGATCCTGGCCATTAGCCCATCTCCCATGGCACCTATTCCCTGGAGCCCCAGTACCCTTTTGTCAGACCTGTCGACGACCATGTGGAGGAACATATTTTCCTTGGTTGGGAAAAAATGGGCGCGATCATACTGTGCGCAAAGGGCGCCTATAGCGTCAAAGCCCTCTGCCTTGGCCACATCCAGGCTGAGACCAGTAGCGCCGACAGAGAGGTCAAAGACCTTCATTATAAAGCTCCCGACTACCCCGTCAAAGGTGCTGGGAATACCTGCCAGATTGTCCGCCACCACCCGTCCTTGGCGATTTGCTATAGAGCCCATTGGCGCATAGGCCTTTTTCCCGCTGATCAGGTTGCAGGTCTCAACGCAGTCGCCGGCAGCGTAAATATTGGGATCTGATGTCTGCATTCTTTGGTTTACTACTATCCCGCCCTGTGAAGAAACCAGCAAGCCCGCATCTTTTGCAAGCTCTCCCCTGGGCCTGACACCCACGGCCATTATTGCAATATCTGCCTCAATCTCTCTTTTATCCGTAATAACCTTACATATCTTTCCCTGATCGTCTCCTTCGAATTTCCGGACAGTTTCCTGTGTATATACAGTGACACCATTTTCCTTCAGGTGGTGTTCAACCATGGAAGCAAGGGTTTGATCCACAATCCTGGGCAGTATCTGCGGCATGAACTCAACAATAGTTGTTTCCACGCCCCAGAGATCAGCCATGGCCTCGGCCATTTCAATCCCGATAGCACCGCCTCCGATTACAACCGCTTTGCCTACCTGACCTTTTGCAAGGCAGTCCTTTATGGCTATGGCCTTATGCAGGCTGCTGATGGTAAAGATGCCATCAAGATCATTTCCGGGTATGGGAAGTACGTTCGGCCTGCTTCCCGTGGCCAACATCAGCTTATCATATGATATGGAGTCCTTTTCCGTGGTGCGGATGTCCTCAACATGGAGGAGTTTTTGTTTCAGGTCAACAGATAAAGCCTTTGTCATGGTCCGTACTTCGAAACCCTTTGCCTGCTTGAAGTAATAAGCGTCTCTGACCATATTGAAGGTGGTTGAGCGGAGTTCTTTTTCATCTGCTACATCGCCGGAAACAAAATAGGGTATTCCGCAACCTCCATAGGAAATCAGATCATCCTGGTCCACTACGGTAATCTGAGCATCCGGCATGAGCCGTCTGGCCCGGCAGGCAGCCTTTGGGCCTGCTGCCACTGCGCCTACAATTACGATTTTTTCACCCATTGCTTTTTCTCCCACCTAATTTTGAATTTTGAATTTTGAGTGTTGAATTAAGGTATAAATATATTAATCTTATTCCACAATTCAAAATTCATCATTTACAGTTCAACATTTTTTAAAACTATCACATGGGCCGGTTGTATGCAAAGACATGGATGTTGACTATCCGGGATTGAGGTTATAGCTTGTTTCTGCTATAAAGTAAGTATATGCAAAAGAAATATGATAAGAAAAACGCTTCGAAGGATCTGAGCACAGGACTTCCTGATATCACCGATGAGAAGCCTGACAAGACCGTGAATTTGCCCTCACAAAAAGACCTGGAAAAGGAGATAAGTGATTATCTTTCCAAAAGGTATGGGGGCAGAATACGGGTAGTGTCCCAGATGGCCTTTCCGTGGCAAGTAAAGCCTGATAGTACTGACCAGAAAGAAGGGACTGATTCTGAGAAAGGCCCAAAAATAAGCTTTAATCTCAAGCCGGAGGAGCTTGAAGCCTACCTCAATAGGTATGTGGTCAGGCAGGATATGGCAAAGGCCATTCTGGCTACAAAGATATGTACTCACTTTAACAAGATCACATATCTTCAAGAAAAGGGGAAAGATCCCCATTCGATTGGAAGCATAAAGAATAATATAATCCTCATAGGTCCTACCGGAGTTGGAAAGACATATCTTGTCAAGCTCATAGCGGCGAAACTGGGTGTACCTTTCGTGAAGGGCGATGCCACAAAGTTCAGTGAGACAGGTTATGTGGGGGGAGACATAGAGGACCTGGTCCGTGACCTGGTGCAGGAAGCGGATGGTGACCTTGAAAGGGCGCAGTACGGGATTGTTTATATAGATGAAATTGACAAAATCGCGTCTTCTCACCACATAAACGGACCGGATGTTTCCAGGGCCGGGGTCCAGAGGGCCTTGTTAAAACCTCTCGAGGAGACTGAGGTGGACATACGTGTCTCCCATGACCCTATTTCCCAGATACAGGCCATAGAAAGATACCGCAAGACTGGAAAAAGAGAGAAACAGAGTCTCAATACGCGCAGTATATTGTTCATACTGAGTGGCGCTTTCGGGGGCCTTAGCGACATAATAAAGGACAGGCTCAGGAAGAAAAGTATAGGCTTTGGCGCAGAGATCGATACCCAGGATGAGATGGAGTGGCTACGGCACGTGAAACCACAGGACCTTGTTGAATACGGCTTTGAGTCCGAGTTCGTTGGGAGGATTCCGGTTATTTCCATTTTGGAAGAGCTCTCAGAGCAAGATCTGTTTGAGATACTGTGTAATCCGAACAACCCGATTATCATGAGCAAGAAGCAGGACTTTAGGACCTATGGGATAGACCTCAAATTCGAAGAAGATGCCCTGAGACTCCTTGCCCGTCAGGCCTATCAGGAACATACAGGGGCAAGGGCCCTTGTGAGCGTGGTGGAAAGGGTGCTGCTGCCCTTTGAAAAAAAGCTGCCCTCAATTAGCGTGTCTTTTTTGGTAGTGACCAGTAATCTGGTTAATGATCCGGAGAGAGAGCTCCAAAAACTTTTAGAGAATTTAAAAGACAAGGCGAGGCTGAGAAGGTATCAGACCATGCTTGCTAAGGAAAAACAGATCCTGATTGCTCGCCTTGAGCAGGAGAAGTTGCCTCGGTGGGAAGACTCTAAGCTGAAGCTCACACCTAATAGGTTGGACCTCGTAGCCCATCTTTCCCTGAAAGAAGATTTGGACATCAGGGAGGCCGGTGATAGGGTGCAATTATGGATAGAGCAGATAAAGAGTTACGAGGACTCTTTCTTTAACCGTTGCGGCCTGAGGATTTATTTGGATGAAGACGCAGTGGACAGGTTGCTGTATAGTTGTTTGGATGATTCGTCCAATCTCTATGTCCAGTGTGAGAGATTGTGTAATATTCTTGAATATGGTCTCACTCTTATAAGGGAAAAGACCGCGCAGGATTTTTTTAATATTTCGGCTGAGGCAGTGGATAATCCGGAGCTCTACATCAATAGACTTATTCGTACGTGTTATTAACCTTTTTGTGAGAGTAATCAGGTGAAAGAAGGCCAGACCATACTCCTTGTGGATTATAACGAGTCAGTGATTGAGACGGTCCGTAAACTGGCGAACCAAACCGGGCTCAGACTGCTCCTTGCCGAGGACGGCCAGGAAGGTCTTGATCTGGCAAAGGCCGAGTTGCCTGATCTGGTGATCATACGTAAGGATGTCCCCATACTTGATGCCTTGTCCATGAGCGTGCTTCTCAAGCAGTCCCCTGAGACCGATAATATACCGGTAGTGCTTATATGTACGGTGGCCTCTTCTTCGGAGAGGGAACGTTTCCACGATGCCGGCTGCAGCGACTTTATTGAGGAGCCTTTTACTGCAAATGATCTGCTTCAAAGGCTGGAGGATTGGTTGCCATGATGTACCCTGAATATCGCCCCCGCAGGTTGCGCCGCACGGAATCTATGCGCGCGCTGATCCGTGAGACCATCTTGAGCCCGAAACACCTTATCTATCCCCTTTTCATTATATATGGCAAAGGCATTAAACAGCCTATTGAAGCCATGCCCGGCTGTTATCAGTTTTCTGTGGATGCGGTAGTAAAAGAGGCCAAGGAAGTCTTTGATCTGGGAATTAATGCAGTCCTTTTATTCGGCCTTCCTGAAAAAAAAGACCCAATGGGTTCTCATGCCTGGATAAAAAGCGGTGTGGTGCAAAAGGCCATATCCGCCATAAAGAAGTCAGTGCCTGATCTCCTCGTTGTGACTGACGTGTGCCTTTGCGAGTACACTTCACACGGGCACTGTGGCGTGTTCTCAAATGGCCGGATAGACAATGATGCAACTCTGGAGCTGCTGGCAAAGGTTGCTCTTTCTCACGCCAGGGCAGGGGCGGACATTGTAGCGCCTTCCGATATGATGGACGGCCGTGTGGGAGCAATAAGGGAGGCCCTTGACGAGCACGGCTTTGACCAGATCCCTATTCTCTCCTATGCTGTTAAGTATGCTTCATCATTCTACGGACCCTTCCGTGAAGCGGCAGAGTGTGCCCCTAAATCCGGAGATCGTCGCTCATACCAGATGGACCCCGCAAATGCCAGGGAAGCTATGCGGGAAGCCATGCTGGACCTTGAGGAAGGGGCTGACATCCTCATGGTGAAGCCTGCCATGCCCTACCTTGACATAATCCATCTTCTGCGGCAGGAGTTCACTCTTCCAATTGCAGCCTATCAGGTGAGCGGTGAATACTCAATGATAAAGGCCGCATCTTCCAAGGGCTGGCTGGATGAGGCCAGGGTTGTGGAGGAGTCACTTCTCAGCATCCGAAGGGCAGGGGCCGATGTCATAATTACTTACTTTGCAAAGGATATGGCCAGGGTCCTCTGATTGCCAAGCCTGACTTCAATATTTTATCCGCAGATTACGCAGATTTTCGCAGATTGAACAGAACACGAGTCTTATCGCATAATTAATCAAGGGTAAACCCCTGGCTCTGCCGGCGGACTCCCAGAGTTTGACAGTTCCGGGATTATGCTTTTCGAGTTGGCGCGGGAGGTCTGCCACACCCACAATACACATGTTCACCTCTGGGAATTGAAGTGGCCAGTTCTGAAATGGGAATGGTGTCTCCTCCTCATTAAACATGTTTAAATGGTTTAAAAGACAACTGGACAAAATCAAGAGCCCAACCCTGGACTGGGTTCAGGTTGAAATAACGACCCTTTGCAATGGAGCCTGCATCTATTGTCCCCGTACCCTGATGGGGAAACGTTGGACAAACAAACAGATGCCGATATATCTATTTCATAAATTGATCCCTTTTCTCAAATATACGGACATGGTTTACCTGCAGGGGTGGGGAGAACCTCTTCTTAACAACGATATCTTTGAAATGATCCGGATTTGCAAGGATCGAGGCAAACGCACCGGATTTACTACAAACGGCATGCTTCTCACTGAAGATACCATCCAAAAGTTGGTTGATTTAGAGTTGGACATCATCGGTATCAGTCTCGCCGGCACCACAGCACCAACCCACAACCATATCCGCAAAGGGAGTGATTTTAAGACGATTATTTCCCGTCTTGAACTACTTCGCAAGATCAAGGCTAAAAAAAAAACCATCTCCCTGCAGTGCACCTGGCCTATCTCATGCTCAGATCCAATTTTCATGAACTCAAGGAGATTCTCCCCCTTGCAAAAAGGGTGGGAGCAAAACAGATAGTAGCCGGCAACCCGACTTTGATCATTGATCCGAAACTTTCCGCAGAAGCGATTTTCAACGATACAGGGCGTATAAACTATTATAGCATCGCCCTGGAGGAGATCAAAGACAAAGCAGCTAATGAAAACATCATCTTTGATTATCACGGCCCCGGCCTTGACAATGCTTCTGGCCGCTGCCGCGAAAATGTCCGCCATGCGTGTGTCATCAATGTTGAAGGTGAGGTCGTCCCATGCGTTCTAACCGATCCGGTTCTATGTAAAACCCGCGAACCCGGTGACCACAATCCACCCTGTTACATCTTCAAAGGTCAATCTTTTCCGATAAGAGGAATCTCCTTTGGCAACATACAGAACGAAACCTTAGCCCACATCTGGAATAAGAAGGAATACTCCGGATTCAGAGGGCTCTTCAAGCCAAAGATAACAAAAAGCCCTGAGCAAATCCTGTCAGAAATGCCTCAATGCTGCGTAAAATGTTATAAGAGGCTGGGGGCGTAATGGAATCAGGTCCCCATTTCCCACGAAGACAGATACTTCTTTTGCTCCTGAGTGAGTGTGTCTATCCGGATGCCCATGCTCGACAATTTCAGCCTTGCAATCTCACGATCTATCTCTTCCGGTACGCCATAGACCTTTTTCCCCAGCCCGATATCCTTTTTCAGCATATATTCCGAGCACAGGGCCTGGTTGGCAAAGCTCATATCCATAACGCTTGAAGGATGCCCTTCAGCGGCAGCCAGGTTAATAAGCCTGCCCTCTCCCAGGACATATATACACCTTTCATTTATCAGCGCATGTTCTTCTACGTAATCGCGAATTGTACGCTTTTTTTTAGTTATTTTTTCCAGGGACTCAAGGTCGATTTCCACATTAAAGTGACCAGAGTTGGCTACAATGGCGCCGTCTTTCATCTTGAGAAAATGCTCTTCGCGGATGACGTTAATATCTCCGGTGACAGTGCAGAAAAAATCACCATGAGGAGCTGCCTCCGTCATAGGCATGACTTCAAATCCATCCATGACAGCCTCAAGGGCCTTCAATGGCTCTATTTCCGTAACAATTACCCTGGCACCCATGCCCTTGGCCCTCATGGCCACGCCTTTACCACACCAGCCATAACCTGCCACCACGAAAATGCTACCTGCCACAAGTCTGTTAGTGGCCCTGAGAAAGCCATCCAGGGTAGACTGTCCTGTCCCGTAACGGTTATCAAACAGATGTTTGGTATTTGCGTCATTGACCGCCACAATCGGGTAGTTGAGCACTCCATCCGAGGCCATTGCCCGAAGCCTTATAACCCCGGTAGTAGTCTCTTCTGTTCCGCCGATCACATTACCCAGAAGTTCCTTTCGATCGGTATGGAGAGTGGAGACCAGATCCGCCCCATCATCCATGGTGATCTGCGGTTTTGCGTCAAGAACCGCCCTCAAGTGGTTATAGTAGGTATCATTGTCTTCGCCTTTAATGGCAAATACGGGGATACCATCATTTTTAACAAGGGACGCGGTCACGTCGTCCTGTGTGCTGAGAGGATTTGATGCGCATAAATACACTTCAGCACCCCCGGCCTTCAGGGTCTGAACGAGAGATGCGGTCTCAGTTGTGACATGCAGGCATGCCCCGATACGGATCCCTTCAAGGGGCCTATCCTTCAAAAAACGCTCCCTTATCAGGTTCAATACAGGCATGCTCCTGGCCGCCCACTCAATGCGCAGAAGTCCGGCCTCTGCAAGGCTTTCATCCTTAATGTGATAATTCATGCCTTTATCCCCCTACAGTCCTGCCTGTTCCTTAAGAGTTTCCACCATGTCTATGCGTTCCCAGGTAAATTCCGGCTCAGGTCTGCCGAAATGACCATATGCAGCAGTCTTCTTAAAGATCGGCCGTCTCATGTCCAGGTAATCAATGATGTCCTTTGGTTTAAAACTGAAATTTTGTTCTATGAGTTCTACGATTCGCTCACGGGGAATGGCCTCAGTGCCAAAAGTGCGGACATTTATGGCCAGGGGCCGGGTAACACCAATAGCGTAAGACACTTGGACCTCGCATTCCCTTGCAACCCCGGCGGCCACCAGATTCTTGGCTACGTAACGGGCCATATATGAGGGGGAACGGTCAACCTTTGTAGGATCCTTTCCGGAAAAGGCCCCGCCACCGTGATGACCTCGGCCTCCGTAAGTATCAACAATAATCTTTCTCCCTGTAATTCCACAGTCTGCCAAAGGACCGCCTACCACAAAACGCCCTGTGCTGTTTATGAAAAATTCTGTCTTGCCGGTTAAGTGCTCAGGTGCAACGACTTTTTTAACAACCTCCTCAATCACTGCCTCTTTCACTTCTTTATTGCTGACTCCAGGCTCATGCTGGGCAGCTATTACGATGGAATGGGCTGAGACAGGTCTTCTGTCCTCATACTGAATCGTAACCTGTGACTTGCCGTCAGGTCTTAAAAAGGGCAAAACCCCTTTTTTCCTTACTTCTGCCAGACGAAATGCCAATCGATGGGCGTACCATATGGGCATGGGCATGTAGTCAGGAGTCTCATCGCAGGCATAACCAAACATCAGGCCCTGATCTCCAGCCCCGAGGTCGCCTTCACGATCCACACCCATGGCTATATCCGGCGACTGTTTGTCAATGCTGGAAATAACTGCACAGGTCTGCCAGTCAAAACCCATGGAAGAATTGGAATACCCGATTTCTTTTATGGTACCACGGACTACCCGGGGCATATCTACATAGCAATCTGTAGTTATCTCGCCCGCGATCAAGGCCAGTCCTGTGGTTACCAGAGTTTCACAGGCAACCCGTGCATAAGGGTCTTTGTCTATGATGGCATCCAGAATAGCGTCTGAGATCTGATCCGCCACTTTGTCGGGATGACCTTCAGTTACTGACTCCGACGTAAAAAGAAAATTCCGCATCATGAATAGATATACCTCCTAAAAAATACCGGCTTTCACCGGCAAATCCGAGAAATTAATTCTTTGGCGGAGAGGGTGGGATTCGAACCCACGGTACACCTTTCAGCATACACTCACTTAGCAGGCGAGCACCTTCGGCCTCTCGGTCACCTCTCCGTATAGACATTTTTTTGGCGGAGGGAGTAGGATTCGAACCCACGGTACCTCTCGGCACAGCGGTTTTCAAGACCGCCGCCTTCAACCACTCGGCCATCCCTCCAGGCAGAGATCAATCATTGAGCAATTGCTTAACAAATACAAATTACTGACGGCAGTAAATACTGTCAAGAAACGATTCCAGAAATACAAACTTTAAAAAATATATGGCAACCTTCGGCATCCTTCATTCACCAGTTTACACTGTTTTCGAAAAAGTGTGTATTATCGAATTGAATGCGGATGTCGAAACTGGAAATTCGAAATTTGAAATGTAACTTCTCAATATGTCTGGGTAACAGTCACTGGATTCCCGCCTT
>DFBQ01000207.1:14229-19674 GCA_002367355.1 Deltaproteobacteria bacterium UBA3076
AATTTCACTGCCAAAATACAAGATCAACAAAGTGTAAACTATTTTTGACTTGTCGTGAAGGATGTCAAATATATGAACATTTTCTCTTGACAAAAAGAGAATAAGTGGAATAACTGAATGAACGTACATTCATTAAAATCCATATTGCACCTACCTATGAAAACCGCGGACAAACATGATAAAATTGTACAAGCCGCCATTCGGGTGTTTGCCCGTAATGGTTTTTTCGATTCTCGCATAGCAGAAATAGCCAAAGAAGCCAATGTGGCTGATGGTACTATTTATCTTTATTTCAACAATAAGTACGATATCCTCATCACTATATTTGAAGAGGAAATGGGCAAAATTATTGCCAGGGTGAAGCAGGAAATCGCTTCTTTTGATGACCCGCGGGAAAAGTTGGAGCGCTTTGCCTATCTCCACTTGATCCTGGTACAAGAAAATAGAGACCTGGCAGAAGTAATACAGGTAGAGCTGCGTCAAAGCAGCAAGTTTATGAAGGAGTATCGCAACAAAAGATTTGCCGAATATGTCAACATCATCTCAAGCATAGTACGCCAGGGTCAGGCCCAGAAAATATTTCTATCAGAAGTGATGCCCGGGATATTCAAAAGGGCCTTTTTCGGGGCACTGGATGAAATGTCCAGGTTCTGGGTCCTTTCTTACAAGAAAAAATACAGTGTCACCACAGCCGCAAAGCAAATAAGTGATTATTTCCTCCAGGGGATCCTTGCCAAGGAGGCCCGCGAGGCAGTGCCTCCTCCGAATAGTCGAGCAAGACGTTCCGGCACGCGGAGGAAAACTACATAGATCTGTAGGCCCTTCCAAGCATAGAGAGGAATCATGTCCATACTCAATTCCTATGGACAACATAGAACTTATGTAACCGTTCTACGGGTTCAGAGATTCAGGGTTCAGGGTTCAAAGGTTCAGAGGTTCAGGGTTTACCGAAAATTTGAACCGTTGATTCGTGAGTTCTGAATGGAGAAGACATGAGAATAGAACAATAGAGCAATGATAAATCAACAATCATAAATCATCAATCCAATAAGGTAACCCTGAACGGTGAACCCTGAACCCGTAAACGGTTACTATTTTTCAAAGCTAATCGCTCAACTTAGGTTGTAGGAAGGCGCAATTGTGGCGAATCAAACAGGGAAAATATCTGAACTGTACAAAACAGAGGACTGCTGGGCTATTTGGTTGGGATTGTTGATCATTTTCGTGGCCATGGCCTTCTTTTGGAGTGGAACCACAATCAAGGGGATCGCCATAACACCTGGAAAGTGGTCAGATCTTGCCGGGTTGTGGTCTGACCTTGTTAAACATTTTGTGCCATACCTCATTATTTTTCTCGGTTTCGGTCTGGTTTTTACCATCAGTATGGCAGTCATGGGCCATAACATAAAAGAATATATCTCAGGTTATATCATTATATTTCTGGGCTCCCTGGCCATTTTCTACCTGGCCTCTTCAAAAATGATGAAGGACGCGCACCTTGGAGCGCCATTGCTTGCCCTGGTTATTGGATTGATCATAGGTAATCTCAAAAAGATGCCTAGATGGTTCCAGACCTCAATGCGAACTGAATACTATATAAAGACAGGGATTGTCCTCCTTGGCGCAACCTTACCTTTTACCCTCATCATCACGGCCGGCCCGATTGCCTTTGTCCAGGCAACCATCATCTCTATAACCACCTGGTTAACCATCTATCTGGCTGCCACTAAACTTTTTGGCCTGGAGCCAAGGTTCGGGGCCGTCCTGGGGACCGGTGGCGCAGTATGCGGTGTATCCGCATCGATTGCTGTCGGTGGGGCCGTTAAGGCAAAAAAGGATCATATTGCCATCACTATCGGCATTGTCTCTATATGGGCTATTGTCATGATCTTATCCCTGGTGGTGATCACAAAAATAATGATTCCTTCACCGGACAAGCTGGCAATCACACCGGATACCATAGGAACCATAACTCCAGGGGAAGCCGGCGCCTGGGTAGGGACTTCTGAGTTTGCAGATGCAGCCGGATTTGCAGTAGTTGCAGAAATAGCCAGTGAATATGGAGAGTCCGCCATCCATACCTTCACCCTGATGAAGGTAATCGGACGGGATATCTGGGTAGGCATATGGGCATTTGTCCTTTCAATTGTCTCAGTCATATTTTGGGAGGAAAAAGGGGGAGAGAGGGCTGTCAGGCCTGGAGTAATCTGGGAAAGATTCCCTAAATTCGTGTTGGGTTTCTTCGCAGCCTCGATCATTATCAGCATTATCGCCGCATCCGGGCCGAAACTTTATATAGGAAAGGCAAAGCTACAAGGTGTCTTTAAGACCCATGTAACAAAGGAAGCCTATAATGCCGACTTTTCAGACTATAAAGTACCGGCCGAATTAACGGACAAGTTTGCCCTGTCTTCTGAACAGGGAGCCATCACCTTTCAGGGCAAGATGTCTTTTGACGAGCTGGATATGTTATTGGCATCTGCAACAACCAAAGATCAAAAAGCAGCATTAAAACAGTTGTATTACAAATCTGACTGGTTCGAGAGCGTCCTTAAATCAAAGGCCATCGCTCCTATCAAGAAGTTGCGCTCCTGGTGCTTTGTCTTCTGTTTTCTCTGTATCGGCCTTTCCACACGCGTTAAAGACCTGCTCGTATTCGGCATGAAACCATTCTGGGCCTTTACAATAGGCGTTATGGTCAATGTGCCACTGGGATTCATACTCTCTACTTATGTGTTTGCAGAATACTGGAAAGCTATCAGGTAGTTGAACTTTTCTTTTTTTGCCTTGACACCTAACCCGATTCACCCTATTTTTAAATAGTTAAAAAGCGAATCATATCAGTAAGAGTAAACACTGCGGAGATTCTCAGGGAGGGTCTCCGCTTTATTTTTTTAGTGGAGAAACCTATGGAAAACATATCTAAGGCCTCCAGCCCGCAAGATTGCACAGCCTTTATTTTCGAATGCACCGGGCAGAAGGTTGAACCTAAGATAGCCGCGGAGCTGTGGCCCAAAATAATACAACATAAATGGGTGCTTTCCGAAAAACTGGGCCGGGATGTGGGGATAAAGGTGGCCTGCCTGGATTTTATCGATAATGTCGAGCTCATGCATCAAGATCTTCACGATGCACAAAGGATTCAGCTTCTCAAGGCGATAGGGGCCCAGATGATCGATCGATCAATCTGGGATACCATATCCGAGACTCAGCCGCCAAAGCAGATTGTGAATAGAAGAATCATACTTCCCCTGACAGCGATAGAACTCGCACGCAAACACGCAGTTATTTCGCCCCGCACCATCATCTTTTTCGGGCCACCTGGTACAGGTAAGACCCATTTTGTCCGGGCCATAGCAGGTATACTTCAGTGGTGGTATGTCGAGGTCAGTCCCAGCACCTTGATGGCCGATGGAGAAGATCGCCTCGGTGCGAACCTGAAAACATTGATAGAAAAAGCCGGGAATCTCGACGAAGTGGTCTTGTTCATAGACGAATTCGAGGAAATAGCAGGCAGCCGTGATCACGCCTCCCGCATCGACAAATCAATTACAAATGAGTTCCTCAAACAAGTA
Organism: Deltaproteobacteria bacterium UBA3076; assembly: GCA_002367355.1. Taxonomy (GTDB): domain Bacteria; phylum Desulfobacterota; class Dissulfuribacteria; order Dissulfuribacterales; family UBA3076; genus UBA3076. The sequence continues at coordinate 17,805 of DFBQ01000207.1, forward strand.
CCCCTGGTGAAAAGACAGGAGAGAAAAAACTTACTGGTATGCGCGACCAATTATATCCGGCAACTGGACACGGCCTTATTACGACCTGGTCGTTTTGATTGCATCATTCCGGTTGGAGGATTGGATGATCAAGGCCGTCGAACTATTTTCGAGCATTATCTGTGCGATACCAACCGGGGCGATGTGGATGTGGACAGGATCATCTCCATGATTGCGCTTTTCACCCCTGCGGATATCGAGTACCTTTTTCAGAAGGTCAGACAACTTGCCTTTGAGAGAGAATACGTCAAAGGAGAAGATTACCGCGTGACAACAGAGACATTCCTGGAAATGATTCCTAATGTTCCACCTACACTCACTGATGAAATCATCGAGGATTTTAAACAGGACTGTGCAAACTATACCAGGTATTGATTTCCGTCACTTGAACCATTTGTCCGAATGATAAGTAACTTCTTACTGTCAAGGTGCATAATTCTATCGAAAGTGGCCACTGATTCTGATTAATCCGGCCATTACCGTAAAAAAACTTTTTGAATTAGCTTTCTTCAGACAACGACTCACTGTATTGCCCTTGCCTTCGGATAGTACTTTCGTTACCATCATAAAATGGTGGAACGGGGTTTATACACAGGGGACTTTCACCTCATAAGCTCATGCCCATGATGGGCGTATACAAAGCGTTCGAGGCGACGTCTGACAGCGTGCCTCAATGCTGACGAACCGCGCAGTCATTGAGGAGGTTGCAATGGCTGTAGCCCTATTACATGACAACCTCATGCGCAGAGTATAGGAGGTCAAAATGTTACAACGAAAATTATTAATGTCGGTGTTGATGAGCGTGTTGGTGTTTTCAGCGAGTCTTGCGTTGGCTGCGGACCAGGAACGTACGCAACAACAAATTCAATCTCAAATGCAACAACAAGAACAGATATACGGGAGTCAGTTGATGACACCGCAGGAGCGAGCCGAGCATCGCGCCAAGATGCGCGCTGCGAAGACCGAAGAAGAGCGTGAGCAAATCCGTAATGAAAACACCACGTGCGCATGAAAGAACGCGCCAAGGAACGTAGTGTGGTACTGTCAGACGAGCCACCAGAGCATGGTACGGGGCGCGGCATGGGATCCGGTGCTGGCATGGGGCCACGAGGAGGGGGCATGGGGCCCGGTGGTGGTCGCAATCGCTGATTCACATCAGCGCCTAACCAAACCAATTAGGATTGAGACGACCCGAAAGGTCGTTTCAATCCATTGTTCAAGAAGCTCTGAGATGCAGCGAATACCCCGACTATAGGGGTAATGCTTCTGTGATTATTCTGGGGAAGATGGGCGTTTCTGGAATCTGTGAGGTTAATGGCTCAATACCATGGGAAAGGTAGGATGAAGTGAAATTTATAGAGCTTTTCGTTTGTGGTATCGTTGTTTCATTCCTCTCTGTTGGATGTATGGAGTTGGGTGCCTCTGTTCACATCCCGTCCGGTGCCGGAGTAAAAACGAAACATCATAAGCATGGCCCGCCACTACATGCACCAGCCTATGGCTATCGTCACAAGCACAAACACGGTGTTGTGCTGGAATACGATACGGGTCTTGGTGTTTACGTAGTTGTTGAACTCCCCGGAACCTACTATCATGATGGTTTGTATATCCGTCTGTCCTCAAATAGAAAGTGGGAGGTTGCCGCCCACTTTAATGGTCCGTGGCGCATCGCAGTGAAAGGTGAGGTTCCTCCAAAACTCAAGGAGTCGAAGGGTAACCCATCCTCCCACAACCGCCAATTGACAAAATAATCTGGGCGTCAGGTGATGCGGAGCGTTGGGCGTAACTTCTCAATAAGTCCGGGTACCAGTCACTGGATTCCCGCTTTCGC
>DFBQ01000115.1:0-163 GCA_002367355.1 Deltaproteobacteria bacterium UBA3076
AGGGACATAAGCGCCCACTTAAACAGCTAACCCAGTTCATTGGCTCATGAATATCGAATATCGAACAAGGAATTTCGAATCATGAAGTTTTCTTATCCTATAGTTTTGCAGAGATTCTGCTATACGGATTATTCGAACCGCAAGATATATCTAACGGTCCTCA
>DFBQ01000115.1:194-3718 GCA_002367355.1 Deltaproteobacteria bacterium UBA3076
CTGCGGTTCCTTGTTCGATATTCGATATTCGTTGACTGTTGTCTGTCACTATTTTAAAAAACCAAAATTCAGAGTTCTAAAGCCGATTCCTGATTTTGCCGATGAAGTGAATGAAATCATCTGGCGGCTGGAGGATTTTTTTTTGCAAATTATAAGCAGTGCATCGTGATGTGCACATGCTTTTGAATGTAGGAGGCACCGTCACCGGATACCCCGTTTTGATAACACTATGCCCTTCGCCTCCATCTGGCTGGGCCTGGGACTTGCCTTGACTTCCATACTTGGAAATTATAGGCTCACCCTTAAGACGTGTGCCGTGCCCGGCACACAACAAACATATCCATGCGATTGAAAATGGCGCGCCATTTTCAACGCATGATCTGCGACGATAGGCTGGCCTTCAGAGACGAAGGGAGCACAATAACAGAGAAGAAATCGGCCCATCTTGGATCTGAAGAGAACAAAATCCGGGTACGCCATGGATAAAGCTGCAGACGTTAGCGGTGTTGGATGATGATACAATTTGAGATACTCGGCGAGATTAGCGACATCGAGACAATCGCAGAAGGCCGAGGAGTATACATCCGGCGCTATCTGGAGCGCACTTACGGCAAGGGGCGCTGGCGGAAGATGAAGGGTGTAGGAACTGTGAAATTATCAGATGCTACAATTTGTGAAGCCGAGATACATTGGTTTGAGGCGCACGGCATAGGCCGTAAAGATTTCAAAATCAAGAGAGTGTATCAATGAGTAATTTTGTAATTTGTATCAACAACGACAGCAATCCGGCAAGCCTGCTTCTGGGCAAAGTATACCGTACGCTGCAAGATGCAGAAGCGGAGTCGCACAATATGTTCCGCGTCATTGATGAGGACAAGTCAGAGCCTGACGGCTATCTATACCCTGCATCAATGTTTGCATCTATCGAGCTTCCGGAAGTTGCAGAGCGGGCACTGATGTCGGCGGGCGTATAATCGCATCGGTACTTTTTGACGACAGAGAAACGGCTGGTATCTGAGGTAGATGCCATGCCGGTATTTTGTCGGAAAAATCGCCTAATCGGGTAAGGGGAGGTTTTCCTCTGCGTGGATGCGGTTGCTGCAAGATGCAATTCCAGAGTAAGGCGTTTTTCGCTTTCTGATGTTACATCCGAGCAATGCTACAATGGAAACAGGATTCGTGATCCATTTACGCAGAATGAGATGACAGTCCTTGATTATGCCTTTGAGGCCCGAACCGGTTATGAAATCATAACGCTTTTTGTAGACCATGAGGGCGTCTTTGGGGATTTCTCCAATTTCAAGGACACCCAGAGCCAATTCCAGTCAAGAAGCAAATTCCTGGAAAGATTGCGGACCTTTCAGGGCATGCTGTTCGTAGTCACTATTTCCCCGAAAACCCTTCTGCCCCCGGAATTCACCTGTTCCCTGTGTATCAACTACCCTGCCGAGGAGTTGCAGATCCGCCACTGGGAGAACATCCTCAGGGATAGTGATCAGGACAACAATCAAATCCTTGACCTTGTGTATCGCTATCCCATGCATCTTCGAGAGATCGACCTTGTCGCACGCCAGGCCAAGGTAGCAGCCATGCTGGACAACAAGGCCGACGGTCTCACCCTGGATGAAATCTACAAAGCCATCAGGAGAATACGAAAGGAAACAGCCATACCGGTCCTATTCGGGGAAAAAGGGACATAAGCGCCCACTTAAACAGCTAACCCAGTTCATTGACTCATGAATATCGAATATCGAACAAGGAATTTCGAATCATGAAGTTTTCTTATCCTATAGTTTGGCAGAGATTCTGCTCTACGGATTATTTGAACTGCAAGATATATCTAACGGTCCTCAACATAAAAGTATTTACCTTCCTTCGACATTCTGCGGTTCCTTGTTCGATATTCGTTGACTGTTGTCTGTCACTCACCCATCCGGGTTCATTGTCCTTTTGGAGCATACGGCAACTCATTCCTTTTTTCGTGTTCGGCCTTGTACGCTATTTCTGTTCCCCGAATCGAGTCCGTGGAAGGCTTGGCTCACAGCTTTGCACACCGGCTTCCTTCAGACCTCACCTCGCGATGACGCCTCTGCCTTCGGCTAGTACTTTCGCTACCATCATAAAATGATGGAACGGGGTTCATATACAGGGGGCTTTCACCCCATAAGTTCACGCCCATGCCAGGCGTACACAAGCGGTTCCAGCCGACACACTGAAGGCGAGGGTCTTGTTGTTGGCGGTCTTGGCTTTATGTCGTTTTGGTGATTGATGGTCGAGTCGTTTCACCCGCGTGCGGCTGAAGCGCCAATCGCCGCCGCAGTCCAAACCAGAATCAAAGGTTGAACAACAAGTTAGGGAGAATTGATATTGTATTCAATATCGTTTATAATATCACTATGAAAACACCAGACATAGTTCTTGATACCAACGTTATTATCTCAGCTCAACGTTCCAAAAGAGGGGCTTCGGCGAAATTGATGTCTCTAATCGGCACAGGGTGCTTTGAAATCCATCTGTCTGTGTCATTAGCACTTGAATATGAGTATGTACTTCGTTGCCAAAGCAATGTCTTGAGATTAACTCAAGAAGATGTGACCGATTTGATTGATGCTTTGTGCGCTTTATCGCATCACCATAAAATTTACTTTCTTTGGCGTCCCCAACTCCGTGATGCAGGAGACGAATTGGTATTGGAATTGGCAGTGGCTGCAAGATGCAGTTACATTGTAACGTACAACCGGAAAGATTTTGCTGGTGCAGAAAAATTTGGACTGAAAGTGGCTACGCCAAAAGAATTCTTGCAGGAGATAGGTGAATTAAAATGAGTATGATGAGTTTAAGGCTCCCCAAGTCAATGTACGGTGATTTGAAAGAGGTCGCCAAAGTAGAAGGTGTCTCGATGAATCAGTTTGTCACGATTGCTGTTGCCGAGAAGATAGCCTCGTTGAATGCGTTGGACTATTTGGGGAAAAGAGCCAAGCGGGGAAGTCGGGAGAAATTACTATCGGTGTTGGCAAAAGCGCCAGATGTCGAACCAGAGGAGTATGATAGGTTGTAATCCGTCTATTGCCACAATTCGTGGCCGAGCAACGGGGAATCCAGTAGTGTGATTTGATGCAGGGAGAGAAAGCTTGTCGATAATTCCCTTCTTGCCGGAACTGTCCTTGGCCGGTTTACGAACGGCCACTTGATCCGGCCCTTGACCGCCGGATTTCCATGAAAGTCCCATTCATTTTGCCTGATGAAGGACAGCGTGCCGAAATATGGAAGGCCCTTGTGCCACCCAAAGTCACAATAGCCAGTGATGTAGATTTTCGAGAGTTTGCGAAAAAATACGTCTTTACCGGCGGCCTTATCAAGAATACGATTTTTATTTGCTACAGAATTCACAGAGGAGTTTTTTGCTCGAATTTTCTCTGTGCTCTCAGTGGCTATTCTTTCGGTCATCATGAATTCTTTCGTTCCCTTTGCCGAATAATGGCCATCACGGGACCGAGATCGAATTTAAACTCCGGCGGTGGATT
>DFBQ01000151.1 GCA_002367355.1 Deltaproteobacteria bacterium UBA3076
AATTCGTTCTGAAGTGGGGTAAGGATATTGCGTAAGACAAACATGTTCAGTTGCTCCTTTCGTGATGGATATCAATAGGTTATGTTTATAACCTATCACGAAAGGGGCCATAGCGCAACATATAAAACGTCCTAAGTACTTGATATCATGGCATAAAAAGTGCATCGCATTTTATATGCCAGCTTTTTCGGCGAGGTATCCTAAATTGGGAAAAATGTGGCTACCATCCCCGAAAACCTTCAGAAAACGGTGAAACTTCAGTTTTAGAATACCTGCAGCAAAAATTATTCCAAATCCTTGTTTTTCTGACCAACTATTTTTCGAAAATTCAAGATAGTATAGGAATTTCCATTTTTCAGACAGGATTAGCAGGATAAATAAGAATCCCGTAAATCCCGTTTATCCTGTCAAAAAGAGTTCTGACGTAGGTGGCTGATTCAAATTGGCTCCTTACTGTTGTTTTTTTCCCGAACCAAGGCTATTCTGGTCCGTAATTTCTAAGAAAGGAGTTCAATGCTAATGCCTTATGAGGCATCCAATAAAGCCCTTCCCAAGGCCTATGATTTCCGTGACATAGAACCGCATTGGTATAAAGAGTGGACAGAGAAAGGTCTTTTTACAGCCACGTTTGACCCTGAGCGTCCATACTTCTCTATGGTGATACCGCCTCCCAATGTCACGGGTGTACTGCATATCGGCCACGCCCTTAACAATACTCTTCAGGATATCCTTGTTCGATACAAAAGGATGGATGGATATAACACCCTTTGGGTCCCCGGAACAGACCATGCCGGTATTGCCACGCAGATTGTGGTGGAGCGCTGTCTGGATGCAGAAGGTCAGTCCCGCCACGACTTCGGCCGAGAGAAGTTTATAGAGAAGGTCTGGGAATGGAAGGCCTCAAGCGGCGGCAGAATCATCGAGCAACTGAAGGGCCTCGGCTGTTCCTGTGACTGGTCAAGGGAAAGATTTACAATGGACAAGGGCCTTTCAAGGGCAGTCAGAGAGGTCTTTGTACGCCTGTATGATGAGGGCCTTATATACAGAGGAAATTATATAATCAACTGGTGCCCGAGGTGCCACACTGCTCTTGCCGACATTGAGGTGGAGCACGAACAGACAGAAGGACGCCTGTGGTACATGCGCTATCCCCTTGCCGAAAAAGCAAAGGAAATCACCAAATTCATAACCGTTGCCACCACAAGACCGGAGACTATGCTTGGAGATACGGCAGTGGCCGTACATCCGGAAGACCCCCGTTACAAGGATTTCGTCGGCAAGGATCTTATGCTCCCGCTGTTAAAGAGGCGCATACCGGTGGTTGCAGATGCGGCGGTAGAGCCTGAGTTCGGCACAGGCGCGGTAAAAGTCACCCCTGCCCACGACCTGAACGACTTTGAGATAGCAAAAAGACAGGGGCTCCAATCCATTAATATCTTTGATGAAAACGCAATACTCACTGAAGCTGCCGGTCAGTATGCCGGTCTTGACCGCTATGAGGCCAGGAAGCAGGTCATTGCTGACATGAAGAAACAAGGCCTGCTGGAAAAAGAAGAGGCCTACGACCTTGCAGTGGGCATATGTTATCGCTGCAAGACAGTGGTGGAACCCAGACTTTCAAAGCAGTGGTTTGTAAAGGTCGCGCCCCTGGCGGAACCTGCCCTTAAGGCAGTGAAGGATAAGCAGACCATCCTGGTCCCTGCCTCCTGGGAAAGGACATATGATGAGTGGATGACCACTATCCGGGACTGGTGCATATCCCGCCAGATATGGTGGGGGCACCGTATCCCGGTCTGGACCTGCGCAGCCTGCGGTGAAGTCATTGTAGTAAGGGAGGAACCTAAAGCATGTCCCAAGTGCGGAAATACCGACCTTGAACAGGAGAGCGATGTACTTGATACTTGGTTTAGCTCAGCTATCTGGCCCTTCTCTACTCTCGGATGGCCTGACAAGACCCCTGAACTTGAGGCCTTTTATCCCACGTCAGTGCTTATAACAAGCTTTGACATCCTGTTCTTCTGGGTGGCCAGAATGATGATGATGGGCATTCACTTTATGGGGGATGTCCCGTTTAAGCATGTATATCTACATGCCCTTATCAGGGACATCGAGGGAAAAAAGATGAGCAAGTCAAAGGGGAATGTAATTGATCCTTTGACCATCATGGAGAAATACGGAACCGATGCGGTACGCTTCACTCTATCGGCCTTTGCAGCCCAGGGCAGGGACATAAAGCTGGCAGAAGAGAGGATCGAGGGTTACCGTCACTTTGTCAACAAAATCTGGAATGCAGCCCGGTTTGTACTTCTTAATTTGAAAACCAGTGAAGATGCCGTGGCCGAGCCTCCTGAGCCTGATTTTTTTTCCGATCCATCAGAAAGGTGGATACTCTCACGCCTCAACCAGGTGACCGGCACTGTTCGGAAGGCCCTGGATAAATTTGACTTTGATGTTGCTGCAAAAGAACTATATCAATTTTTCTGGCATGAGTACTGTGACTGGTATCTTGAGCTTGCAAAGCCCGCGCTTACCGGAGCTGAACCTGAACGACAGGACGCAGCCAGATGGGTAACACTTACTGTGCTCGATCACAGCCTCAGGCTCTTTCATCCCTTTATGCCCTTTGTGACAGAGGAACTCTGGCACCATCTGCCGGGGCAAAGAGATCACATCATGGTCTCTCCTTTTCCCAAGCATGTTGATGCCTGGAGCGATGCCCGGGCAGAAGACATAATCAAACAAGTTATGGAGGTGGTAAGCTCCATCCGAAACGCAAGATCTGAGCTTGGAATACACCCTGGGGCCAAAATCATTGGCATCGCCCTGCCACACTCTGAGAAGGCCTACAGTTTTCTGGCTTCTCAGGAAAAGGCCATAAATACTCTTGCCGGGGTGGAGACCCTGAACTTCCTGAAAGAAGGAGAACCACGCCCTGAGGGTGCAGCTACGGTCATACTTGAAGACCTTGAGATTTTCATACCTCTTGAGGGATTTGTGGATATTGAGGAAGAACTTCGAAAGCTCACCAAAGAGGAAAAAAAGCTCGGCAAGGAGCTTTCCAAGACAGAGGCCAAGCTCAAGAATGAAAATTTCCTTTCCAGGGCGCCTCAAGAGATCGTACAAAAGGAACGCGACAAGGTCAATAAGTTCCAGACCAAACTGAAAAAAATTGTCTCTCACAAAGAGACCCTTGAAGGTGTACTCAGGAGATAGACAATGGCCTCACTCATTTATCCGCCCCACCGCTTTTTATACAATCAGCAGGTGTCCGCAACTCTGGCAGAGGACCTTGAACACGGTGACATAACCACCGACGCCATAGTGCCCCCTGAGGCCTTTGGCTCAGCCGTTATCGTTGCCAAGGAAGCTGCCATAGTGGCAGGGACATTTGTGGCCCAAGAGGCCTTTATGCAAATGGACCCGGGCATCCAGTTTAAAGAAATAAGGGAAGAGGGCTCAGAGGTCTCCATTGGCGATGTAGTCATGGGGTTTTACGGCAAGCTTGCTGCTATTCTCCAGGCAGAACGGGTGGCACTCAATTTCCTTCAACGCCTGTGCGGGATTGCCACCCTTACCAGAGATTTTGTACATGAACTCTCAGGCCTTCCCTGTAGATTGGTGGACACCAGGAAGACTACACCAGGAATAAGACTGCTTCAAAAGTATGCGGTAAGGGTAGGAGGAGGCCATAACCATCGCTATGGTCTCTCAGACGGCCTTCTTATAAAAGATAATCACATCACAGCATGCGGTTCTATAAAAGAGAGCATAACCCGGGCCAGGTCCAGAGCACCACACACGCTTTTACTGGAAATAGAGGTTACAGGAATTGAAGAACTTGAGGAGGCCATAGAGGCCGGGGCGGATGCAGTGCTTCTGGATAACATGGACCCAGCAACACTCAAGGATGCCATATCCCTTGCAAGGATGCTCAAACCCCTGATAATCCTTGAGGCATCAGGTGGTATACGCCTTGAAAATGTCCGGGAAATTGCCCAAACCGGGGTGGACATAGTCTCAGTAGGGCTGCTTACCCACTCTGCCAGAGCGAGCGATTTGAGCCTCAGGATCCTGAAAGGATAAAAGTGTATGGATTTCGCTACTTATTGAAGGGAAAAGTCTTGTTCCACTCACCCCCACCCCCTGTTGCCCAAAGTATAGTTCACAGAACAGATATCATTTTCAGATTTCGCTGAAAATATCCCACCTGCTGCGTTGCATAAGAGCTTAAAGCCTGAAGCCGAAAGCTGAAAGTGGTTTAACAGTAACTTCTCAATAAGTCTGGGTACCAGTCACTGGATTCCCGCCTTCGCCTGTCTGCGTGCGACGCACAGGCAGGCGGGAATGACGATTGGGTGTGAACGCCTGTCATTCCGGCGAAAGCCGGAATCCATTGGATAGTCGCAAAATATGATTTGCCCGGACTTATTAAGAAGTTACGTTTAACACAACCAGCATTATCCATTGATACAAATTGATTCAAACGGTATTAATCTTGCGTCTAAATATGAAGCTTAAATTTTGCCGACTCATTCTTAGGACAAAAACTGATTCCTGTCGATATTAGCTGTCAATTTTAAAATGGATAATACTGTTTCTCCACAAATATTAGTAGTAGACGACGACCGTGACATCTTGCAGGTAATACAGATCCGGCTAAGGCTTATGGGATACCGTGTGGTAGCCTGTATAGATCCCCAAGAGGCCCTGTCTGTTTTTGAACAAGGCAACTTTTCATTAGTTCTCACTGATCAGTGTATGGAAGGCCTGAAAGGCTCAGATCTGTTGAAGGAAATCCATCTCAGAGATCCACACGTCCCAATTATCATCATGACTGCATATGGAACAGTGGAGGATGCTGTCGAATCAGTACGACAAGGGGCATATACCTATCTTGAGAAGCCGGTTGAAACCCAAGAGTTGGAACTGCATATAAGAAGGGCACTGGAAAAGGGGGCCCTGGAGCAAAGGCTGACTCAAGAAAGGTGTACATGGGAAAGGGTTGCGGAGAGCATGAGAGCTGCTCTGCTCCTGCTAAACTCAGACCGAACCGTGGTCTGGATGAATTCAATAGCCCAAGACCTGTATAAAGTAGAAGATTTCTCTCAAGGACAGCGCTGCACCGAGATTATTCCCCAGGGCAGTCTTCCTTGTGCCCACTGTCCGGCCAAGGTAGCATTGTCGTCCGGCAAAACCCAGTCTGTAGAACACCACAATCCGACAACAGATCGCCGGCTTCTGGTGACTGCAATCCCTATCCAGGATCTCCAAGGAAATATCGTACAGGCTGCGGAACTGGCTCTGGATATCACTGAAATCAAACAGGCACAGGATGTACTTCTCAAGCAAGAGAGGCATAAGGGCGCTTTTGAAATGGCGGGGTCGGCAGCCCATGAGTTGAGCCAACCTATGCAGTCTATCCTGGGGTGGGGTGAGTTGTTGAAGAATCGTGTAAGTGAAAATGATCCAAACTTTAAAATACTCCGGTCAATATGCCAAGAGATTGAAAAACTTGGTGATCTGATTACAAAAATCAGTAATGTGACCCGCTATGTAACCAGGGATTACCCCGGCAACAATAATATCATAGACTTGGCTAAGGCCTCGACTGAGAGAAAGTAGGCGTTCAGAGGTTCAAGGTTCAGGGGTTCATAGTTCTGAACCCTAAACCCTTGTGATTCCCTTATCTGCTGACCAGTTCAGTAGACGTAAGGTCACCGGTCCATCCGGGTAAAAATCCAGGACGTTGACACAAGCGAAATCCTGCTCAAGGGAAAATATTTTGTTGAGCGAAAGGCCTGTCGCCCTTGCAATCAAGACCCTGTTCACACCACCATGACTTACGATTGCTATTGCTTCTTCCTTGCACTTCTTGAGAGCCTCATCGATGACGCGCCATACCCGTAAAGCGACTTCTACCAGATTCTCTCCCTGCGGTGGTCTGTAAGACTCCAGTTTTTCCATGCGTTCTGACAGGGCACCGGGATATCTTGCTTCCACTGCATCCCAGCTAAGACCGGACCAGTGGCCAAAGTTCACTTCCCTTAACTCTGATCTGACCTCCACTGCAAGGCCCCTTTCCTCGGCAATTGCTTCTGCCAGAAAGAGACAGCGGCTGAGATCGCTGCTAAAGATCCTGCTGAAAGGGACGTCTTTCAGTCTATCCGCCAAGGCGAGGCTTTGTTTCCTGCCAAAGTCTGAAAGAGATACATCTTGCCGGCTGTAGAAGACACTCCCTGCATTTTCTACTTCCCCATGTCTTAAGAGGATAATACGAGTTGGTTTTTTCATTGGGTTTTTTCAGCGGAATCAGAAATTAATTCTGCAAACCGCTGCTGCACCGAGAAACAACAAGGTCTCGGATACTTCCAGGTGGCCTCCAAGCACATCCCCTGTGACACCTCCAAGCCTTTTTTTAAAGCATAAAGATACCAGCAGACTCCAGACTACTACCCCGGCAAAAAACCAGATGCCCCATAGCCCCCGGATAAACCACGCAGCACCAAGGGCCGTCGGACCGGCCAGGGCCAGGGTCCACCTGGTACCAGGCCCCACAAAGGCCTTGCCAAGGCCCCCTTCGGGCCGGGCGTAGATTGACGACGACGCCATGACATTCAAAGACCAACGGGACAGGCAGGGACACAGCAACATTGCCTCCCAGGCCCCCCTCCCGGACAATACCGCAAGGGCTGATGACTTAAGTAATAATACGAGTATAAGGACCAGGATTCCCAGTGCCCCGCTGTGGCTATCCTTCATGATACTCAAGGCCTTTTCCGGCCCTGCCCCGCTTCCCAGGGCGTCAGACGTGTCAGCAAGTCCATCCAGGTGCAATCCCCTGGTAAGAAAGGCCAGTAAGGCCACATCCATTACGCCCACAACAGATGGAGGCCACAGAGCCCTTGCTGTGCTGTCAAAACCTGCAAGCAGGCAACCGAGTAATAGGCCGACCAACGGGAAAAATGCAAGGGATGTCTTCAACTCCGAGTCTTTGAATGACAAACCGGGAGCCAGGGGAATTATGGTTAGAAATTGAAGGGCAAACAGGATACTTTTAATGCCGGCGACTCCTTAAGACACAGAATAAAAACTTTGTATTTTTCCCAATTTCAAGTTTCAAAATTCACTGCAAAAATACACGATCAACAAAGTGTAAACCACTTTTTATTTGTTGTGAAGGATGCCTAATCATCCATACTATTTTTGTAAAGTTTCAGGCTATGTTGAAATTTTACTATTGATTTTTTATAGTTTCCATAATATTTTTATTTTATGGAATTCATAGAAAGATACTTGCCTAAATGGAGTCTTGAAAAAGACGTCCTGGCGCCAAAGATGATATTTATAGCCGGGCCGCGTCAATCAGGTAAAACCACACTGCTGGAAAATTTCCTGGCAAAACGTGGCTGTTCCTCGCTATTTTTTAACTGGGACACACCTAAAGTCAAAGCATTATACCGTGAAGATCCGACATTTTTTGAATCGGAGGCAAGGTCGTTATGCAGAGGCAATAGAGATGTTTGGGTAGCTCTCGATGAAATTCATAAGAGAACTAAATGGAAAGATATCCTTAAAGGATACTATGACCAGTTTCATAAAGTCTTTCGTTTTGTAATATCAGGAAGCGCGAGGCTTGATCTGTTCAGAAGGACTGGAGATGCTTTAATAGGGAGATATTTTCTTTTTCACCTTTATCCTTTTTCTATTTCAGAAGTTAGTGCAAAGAGCTTTGAGAAACTCACTTTATGGCATGAAATAATCAAAAATGAAAACTGGTCAGATTTGTTTGACCTTATAGCCGACAACAAACCTCTGCCTTATGACCTATGGCAGCAGATGTATGAATTCGGCCCATTCCCCGAACCTTTACTCAAAGGAGATAAAGCCTTTTCGAATATGTGGCATCAGGATTATCTTTCGTTATATCTCAGGGAGGAAATTAGGGATCTGACCAGGATTTCAGATATAGACGGTGTGGAGACCTTGGTCTCTCTTTTGCCCAACCGTGTAGGAAGCATGTTGTCGATAAACAGCTTGAAGGAAAATTTATATGTATCCCATACCACAGTAACCACCTGGCTTGATTCTTTGGACAAATTATATCTGATATTTTCTTTACAGCCGTGGCAAAGAAAGATTCATAAAGCCATCAAAAAAGAGAAGAAATATTATTTTTACGACTGGTCCTATATCCCTGAAGAAAATGAAGGAGCGCGTTTTGAGAATATGGTGGCTGTCGGACTCAACCGATTATGTGATCAGCTCAGGGAAAATGGACTCGGCCATTATAAGCTTTTCTTTGTAAGGGACCTTTCCAAACGTGAAGTAGACTTTTTAATAGCCAGGGAAGAAACCCCTGTATTGCTGGTTGAGGCCAAAACTAATAACATAAAAATTTCAGGGTTCGCTCTCAACCTTGCAAAAAAACTGGATGATATACCCATCATTCAGTTGAATCATAAAAGCGGTGTTCTTAAAAAGCTGGGCCGGAATGCCTTCGTAATCTCTGCCAGTCACTTCTTCTCAGATTTACCATAACAGGTTTTAGAAAGACTGACAGGAAATCGCTACTTTTCCCACTCCGTGCGGATCCTCTGGATCACTTTCTGCACATACCGGAGCTTATCAGGAGGACAGATCCCCAAGAGAGGAGATCCCTGTTCCACCGTATCCCCTGGCTTGAAATAGACCTTGTAAAGTGCCCCCGGGACGCCTTCATAGCTGATAACCGTGTCTCTTTTCATCAGGGACATAATCAACACATCATCCCCGGATTCCACGGACACGCCCTCTTTGGGCTGCTTTTCCATCCTTGCTGAAATCTCAGGTGCGAGGAAGTACCTGGCCCGCTGGGGGGCAGGAAGGATGTAGAGAACCTGGGTCAGAATGCGATCAATAATTTCTTCCTTATCCAGTTGGTGCCGGATAGAAAAAAGCAATTCACCTGCCTCTACAAATTGACCCTCGATATCAAGACGAATTCCACTAACCTGTCCACTCCAGAGGGCGGTCGTCCTCTTCACGTTCCGTTCCCTCTCAATGACATAGAGCATGGTCCCGGGTCGATGGAGCCACTCACCACCAGGCCCTTTGACTGTCTGGCCTTCCTTCACCTTAAGGAATACGACCCCTGTATGGGGTGTCTCTACAGGATAGTCCTCAAAGGGATGAGAACGATAGCGCCTTAATAGGTCGTTTAGATTGATATCCATGATTACACTATAAAAAATCCTAAAACATGATTCCGCTCAAAAAACCCGAGATGCAAGGCGCGAAATTTTCCAGAAATGAGACGTACTGATCGTACGTCGCAGTGAGTGGAAAATTGAAGCAACGCCGCAGACTGGGTTTTTTGAGCGGAATCATCCATGAATTTTGCAAAAGGCTCATTTGTAATAGAGGTTGGGGCCCCCTAATGTCATCAAAGCATCGTGGAGGTTTTTTTTAAACTCGCGTCTGTCCCAAATTCCCTGAATGTGACCCCGTTTGAGGGCATTCTTGGCGCTGTGATAATCAGGGGGAACGTCCTGACCGGTGGTTTCCCTTATGACCCTTGGGCCGGCAAAGCCGATTCTGGAAGAACGCATGCCGAACTGATAGAGTGAACACCCCAAAAAACTCGCTACAGGACCAGCATAAGAATTATTATCATAGACCACGATATAGAGACCGCCGTTGTCATTATATTCCCTCACTGCAAGGGTGCATTTCGGCATCTGAACTACACCAAGTGTCCCTTCATGAATACGGATCCCGCCGGTGCTGTGTATGTAAGCCAAAAGAGGCCTTCGGGTAGTACCGGCCACATCGCATGCCCTTACGAACTTCTCTCCCTCGGCAGTTCCAACTGTCCCGCCCCTGAAGTTGCTGAAGAGCATGGCCACTACCAGTCTTATCCCACACACCTCGGCATCAAAGGTTATCATGCTGGAATTGCGACCGGTACGCTTCATGTCTTTCTTAAGACGGGCGTTATAACCCTGAAAACCAAGGGGATTGCATGAGGCTATGTGATCGTTGAATTCATGGACCGAATTTTTATCAAAAAGATTCTCAAGATACCACTGATACTCAAGTGGAAAATGGTGGCCGCAGTTGGGACACACTCCGCAGAATTCCCCATAGAGGTCAGGCACCCACAGGTCGAGACATCCATATTTTGAGGCATTGGGGCAGGTAACAGTACAGTCTTCATTGGCAAGTGGGCTGACGTAAGACTCCCACTCTTCTGCAAAAATCGATTTGCGCTCAGGCCCCTCGGAACGTACGACTCTACCTGGGCGCTCCGGCTGAGGAAAAACAAAGTCATAGGCCGCCCTTACGGGCTCAGTGACCTTTCGGAGAAACACTGAACCTTCACTTGAGACCTCTTCTATTACTTTCTGAACGTTTCGCTGGTGCGGCCGCAGAAGGCCATACCTTAGATCATAGTATGTCTTGCTGGCAAAGATCTTTGTCTTCCTGATTCCCTCGGTTAAAACATTTCTGTTCTCAAGAAAATACCCCTTGCCCAACTCCATATACTTTTTGAGCCTGAATTCAAGGAGTCGTTCTATCTCAAGGTCTGTGAGATTCCAACTGATGAATAGATCAAAGTCCTCCGGCACCTCCTTCCCCTCTTCTGCCTGCCTTTTCAAGGCATAGGCCCGGAAGGCCCGGAAGTTCTTGGTCTTCAATACTACTTCGTCGGTAGCACGAAGCATCTCATAGCGAAGTCTGCGAAAAAAGGGGAAATCATCCCGCCTGGCTCCAAGGGGGGGTTCCTCTATAATGCGATCAACAGTTCCGAGTTTCAGATTGTCTTCAGCAGTTATCTTTAACTGAGCGGCGCAATGTTCCACAAGCTCTCTAGGGACCTTTTCGCCCTCTCTTATCTTTCCTTCTATTGCAGCCGCGCCTTCAGGAGAAATGACCGAGTAATAGCTCTTTGAACCCATGAGCCTGAGACCTGAAACTCCTATTGCCTCAGCGCCACCGGAGCCACCTTCAGAGATAAAAGATACCATGGGGACCTTTAGCTTTGCCATTACGTATAGATTGCGGGCTATCTGCTGCGCAGCTCCGGGGTAATCTTCAATGGGGTAGGACCCAGGGGTAAAAATATAGAAATGTATGGGAATGCCTTCGGTTTCAGCTACCCTCATATACCTCAGGGCCTTATCATTTCCCCAGGGCCTAGCACATCCTCCGTTTCTGTATTCCTCTCCTCGACCCTTTTCATGACCTATGACCATGACTTGATGGCTATAGAGCTTGTTCTTGACTCTTCTCGATATGGTAGCCCTGGCGACCATTATCGCAGGATCAATATTACAGTCTCCCTCCCCGCCCAACTCGGTATAGGAGTCGTACACATTCTCCAGGATATCCATAAGGGTAAAACGCTGGGGGCTCCGAACGATGTTCACAATCTCTGCAGGACTGAGCTTCTCAGCAACTCTATCCTCAAGAAAGGAGACCCTGTCCTCGATCCGGTCGATTTTCTCAAAAAGATCCGCCTCTTTTATCTCAAAAAGAGACTGACGAAGCCCCTGGACCCGCCCAAGGAGATCACCAATATTGCCATACTCACTGTTGCCCTTGATATCAATAAGATATGAGATCCGATCAGCGAGTTGACTCAGTAACTTGCCGCTATCTGCCATATGTACCCGGTCTGTGCGCATTCATGTGTTGTCGGTGATCAAAATTGAAGCACGTCATCAATCCGATCATAGAGGTATTCCAGGTTTGTGATAATACTTTCGTCACCAGCCCCTTTACCTTCAATAATAGTCCTATTCTGAAATTGCCTAGCCCTTTCCTTGGCCTGCTCCGTATCCTGGCCCCAGATAATAGCAAGAGCAAAGTTGGGATCATACTCTGTGGGAATCTTATAGGGCGTATCTCTGGGCACATGAGAATAAAGCCTCGCCCAGGGCTCGTCCGGATAATCAAATCGTGTGATGGTACCACACCATGGTACAAAACCTCTTTTGGTATCTTCAGCAACAATCCTCAGCTCTATGCTGGTCCCTTCAAAGGATATATTTTTTTGAGTAAAACCCAGTCTATCTCCAAGGGCCACCCTTATCTGATCCCTGATCAAATTTGGAGGCTCATTACTCCCATTTAGCCTTGAAATACATGCTGAAATCTCATTTTCAACCTGTATGCGGGTATTGACCTCCATAAGGTAGGGACTGCCATCTCTGGATACTATCCACTCCCATGTCCCTATGTTGTCATAGCCCGCGTGTTTTGCCAGACGTACAGAATACTTCACGATCCGGTCCAGGACTGCCCTTGCATCAAAAGCATACTCACACACAGCAGAATCAAAGCCAGGAGCCACTTCTACCCTCTTTTGCCTGCCTGCACTCTGTATAGTGCAGTTTCTGGTTCCGAAGTGCACTACCTCAGCATGGGAACTGCATAAAAGTTGAACTTCAAGGTGCTGATAATCTCTGAGACACTGTTCAATCAGGACTCCCTCATCCCCGAACTGTCGCTTGGCATAGTTTTGTATCCGCCGGTAGGTTCTCCTGAAGGCATCAAGGTGACAGACCTCTTCAATACCCATACCTCCACCACCGGCAGAGGCCTTTACCAAAATAGATGGATGCTGAATGCCCTGTTCTTTTTGGAGAAAAAAAAGTTCCTCCGCCACTCCTTCAGCCTCCAATTCATTATAGATCGATCCATCAGACCCTGGAATCACCGGCACATTGAGGTCCTTTGCCAGACGCTTGGTGTTTATCTTACTGCCAAGATCCCTTATGACTTCCCATCTGGGACCTATAAAAGTCAGAGGCCGGTTCCTCATGGCGGCCCTTCTGGCAAAACCGTAATTCTCGGAAAAAAAACCGTAGCCAGGATGAATAGCAGTACATTCAGCCTCATCTGCCACGGAGAAAATCTCATTGGGGTCCTTGTAGTTAGCTACGCGATAAGCCTTCTTAAAACCGCTTTCTTCCTGCTGCGCAATTCGAACGTGCAATGAGAATTCGTCTTCCTTTGTATATAGGACCACGTAATCCAGACCAAGATCCTTGCATGCCTGAATAATGCGGAGGGCGATCTCTCCGCGGTTTGCTATTAATACACGTTCCTTGCCCATAAAACCCTTTCCCTTTCGCCAGTTTATACCGGATCGAACAGAACCGGTCAATTTAGTGATACATTCATAGAATACCTATTTCTAAATCGATAGCAATAATATTAATCTTGAGCCTTTTGCAAAACCCAGGGCATTAACCTTTGATATTAAAAAACCAATGACAAAAAAATCCAGGAATGACGTGCATTCCGATCGTCATTCCCGCGAAGGCGGGAATCCATTAGATAGTCGCAAAATATGATATGCCTGGACTTATTGAGAAATTACGAAATATTCATAAATCCAACCATCGCCGCACTACTCTTTAAGGTATGAATCGACCTGAAAAGCTGTTCTATATCTGATATGGATTCTGGTGTGGATTCGAGCGCCAGTAGGCTTTCTTCTGCCAATTTGAGCAGGTCGTCTGACTCGGAGAAAAAGATCTCTAAGACCTCTTCTCGTTCGCTCATTTTGACCACACGACTTTCTTGACAGCCCACAGGAGATGTTCTGGTTGAAAAGGCTTCAGCAGCCACCCGGAAATGCCTGCAGCTCGGCCTTTTTCTATCATAGATTCCTCAGCCTCGGTGGTCAGGACTAATATGGGAAGGAATTTTAGCTCGGTCTCTTTTACTTTGGATATGAGAGTAATTCCATCCATCTCCGGCATGTTAATGTCGGTGATAATTAGGGCCGGCGATTGACCTTTGTTTTCCATGAATTGGAGTTTTTGGAGGGCCTCTTTACCATCTGACGCTTCTGTCACTCTATATCCTGCATTTCGCAGGCAAAAGGAAACCGACAACCTCATCGTAGGCGAATCATCTACAATTAGAATGTGCTTTTCCATCTTTGCGTACCTGTCATACCAATGCGGCCTTCAGACCGCAAAGAGACAAAACGTCCTCCACCTCAGCGGAGACAGCGGAAATTCTCAGCTTGACCTCAGGTTCCAACCGTCGCTTAAAGGCAATCAGCAACTGAAGAGCCGCAATGTCAATAAATCTGACCTTGGCGAGGGAAATAGGAATCTCCTGTAGGTCCCTGAGAGACTCTTCCAAAAATGCTTTGAACTCATCCAGCTCATGGATAGTGAGTTCTCCTTCAAGGTGGTAAACCCCTTGGCCGTCTTGGCTAATATTAAAGGTTCTTGCAGGCATTTTGAAAGCGGTACAAACAACAAAAAACGGTAACCGTTCACGGGATTACAACGCCCGTTTTACAGCAACCCATCGAACTGTAAGCGTTTACAGGGTGCTGCAGATGCGGAGCGGAGGGTACGCAGACGTACTCCCTGTACTTCAAGTGCCCGACAACAAAGCAGATGCGGTGCCCTGTGAACGCTTACAAATATAGATTATTCACCGCCCGTTCGTTTCTCTC
>DFBQ01000236.1:0-9753 GCA_002367355.1 Deltaproteobacteria bacterium UBA3076
TTTACCTGACTCCTTATCTTCCGGTTTTCCTTCATCAACCTCTCTATCTTTATGCCTGCCTTGCTCACTGCCTGCGCTTTCATCTTGAATATTTTACCTATCTCCCCATTTGTTAATCCCGTGTGACGCCTTATCAAATATATCGCTACCTGCTTTTCTATCGCAGGTCTTGTTTTACTATCTATCAAGTCCTCCGGATTCTTTTTGAATCTTCTTGCTACTTCCTCTATTATTACGCCCGGCTCTATTCCTAAATGCAATTCTTTGCTGTATGTGATCCCATCACTCCCTACCTGTATCTTAAGCTCCTTCAGTTTCTCCTTAATGAATTGCGTTTTACCTAACAAAAACCCTCCATATACATCTCGAAATATGTCATCTTCTTTTTCTCCTATCAACATTCCACTAAATACAAACAACCTGTAATTTTTGCTCTCCATACCAAGATATTTGCGTATCTCTTCCTTGTCTATATACCTGTCTTTCCTCTTCCTGCCTACATAGGCATTATAACTGCTCCACTTATAATCTTCTGGATTCTTTACCATCTTTGCCCTTACCGGATTTAAATGAATATACCTGGTAAGCTCCTGAAAATAACTGTCTGCATCTATTACCAAGGACTTGTATCTTCCCTGAAATAAATGTCCAGTTTTTCTCCTCTTTACATTGGAATACGTAGTATAGGAACCATTAATGTAATGCATAATCCTGGATAAATTGGGTTTAGTAGTCTTTATCAGAAGATGGTAGTGATTGCTCATTAATACGTAGGCAAGAAGATAAAAATCATACTTTTCCTTTGCTTTTAATATATATTCGAGGAATTTCTCAAAATCGGTATTGTTTAAGAATATTTTCTTCCTGCCGTTACCACGGCTGGTTATATGATAGAAGCAATCTTCTGCTTGCAGACGGTAAGGTCGTGCCATAATACAAAGATTATAGTATCTTAGAAGGCAATGTCAAAGATTAATGTCAAAGATTAAATTCTATTTTCGAGGGCTGACCCCTTTATTTTCCCGCGCGATCAATTCCTGGACCGAGTGAGAAGATCTGATTGTCTACTCGTAAGTTTCGATCATGCAGATCTGTTGGAGCAGCTTCAATTAGTTGGTAATCGGCAAACTGCTGCTGAGCAAGCCTTGACATGGCGGCAACACTGGAGACGCCATATTGTGTGTTTCCGGTAGTAGTAACGAGCCGAATTGAAACGTTGTTCTCCACTGAGGCCAAGAACAGAGGAAAGAAATCTGGTTTAAGATACCTGTCAAAATAGTGAAGCCGTTGCTTGACTGCTACGATTGATTCCTTGATTCTCATATACGATGTGAATGGCGTATTAGCTTCAAACACGACTGGCTCCCATTTAATCGGAATCCTATCGATGTATTCAAAAAACCTCTCGCGGGCATTTGCGACTTCATGTTCAACGCGTCCTTTAAGCTGGCTTGGGTCATTTTGGAGCACCGGATCGTTGATTATTCCCTTCAAAATGCCCCAGCATCTTTCGGGAACATGCGATATGTCCTGATGCTCTTGGTTGAAGAACATGTCTGGAGCGAAAGTGGTAAACTTTTTGACTTGCTGACGCCAAGCTCCATCACCCGCCTGAACTTTCGCTATAGCAATCCGATAATCGTTCAATGGCGACATCTGTTTCGCTCTTGCAAGTTCTTCGAGTGGTTGGACGAAGCCGCTATCGCGGCAAACAACACCCCCCTATAGCTGAAAAAAATTATTAAAAGATTGCAACCTCCGACTTTTTAGAAATAAAAAGATATTGTAAGATATTGCTACGGCAATTTATCATTATCATTACAATTCGGAGGTTACAATGGACACAAGAATACCAAATGATCCGCAATTCAACCAGTATTACACAAAACACTGTAAATATCTAAAACTCAAAGGCCTGCAACCCAAAACCATTGATGCCTATGTGCGAGCTATCAGGCGTATTGGCAACTATTTTGATTCCCAATTAGATAACCTTACTTCGGACCAATTGCTCGATTATTTTCACGATCTCCTGGACTCGCTCTCATGGAGCGCCGTGAAACTTGACCTGTATGGCTTGAAATTCTTTTACACCAATGTACTGAAGAAAACATGGGAAGACATTCCACTGATAAAACCTCCTAAAACAACAAGAATACCTGATATCGTGACTATTGAACAGGCAAATCAAATATTCTCGGCAACCAACAAATTGAGCTACAGAGTCTTTTTCTTTACCATTTACAGCCTGGGATTACGACTTGGAGAAGGGATTAAACTTCAGCTCGGCGATATCGATTCAGCGAATATGAGGGTACATATTCGTGATGCTAAAGGCAATAAAGACCGATTGGTACCACTACCCGAGAAAACATTACATGTCCTTAGAAATTTCTGGAAGCTCCACAAGCATCCATCATTCCTATTCCCAAATCGTAAAAGAGAATTAAAGAATGCCTCCCTGGTTGATTCTCCTTTAGACAGAGGTGGGATTCAAGTTGCCATAAAAGCAGGTGTTCAACAAATAGGGCTAAAAAAAATCTCATGCCATTCCTTGCGCCACAGCTACGCAACACATTTATTGGAAGCAGGTGTTGACCTGATTGAATTACAGAAAATCTTAGGTCACGTCAGTTTATTAACAACAGCCAAATACACTCATCTTACCGCTCAAAATAATTATAATTCTTATATCAAAATCAATCAGTTAATAAACAGCTTTGATATTAATTGGGGAGGTGTGAAATGATTTTACTCTTCTCGATTATAGAAAAGTTCGAAGGCATATTTTTAGATAAATATAAAACAGCTATCCTGCCAAGTCATAGAAAGGCGCTACAGGCCATGAAGATGTGCAGAAAAGAGCATGGCCCACATCTATTGGCTCAATGTACTAACATTGAATGTTTGCAACAGACCTACATTCCACATTCCTGTGGTAACAGAAATTGCCCGCATTGTCAGAATCATGAAGGCCAGCAATGGATAGAAAATCAATTAAATAAACAGCTGCCTGTAAAATACTTTCTGATAACATTTACTTTGCCGGAACAACTTCGGGATATTACCTGGAAGAACCAAAAGCTGATCTATTCTTTATTCTTTATCTGCGTGAAGGAAACGCTACAAACTTTTACCAAAAATGATAAAAAACTACAGGGTACTGCGGGGTTTACAGCAGTTCTGTACACTCATTCAAAAAAAGGTGATTATCATCCACATATTCACGTTGTGATGCCTGCCGGCAGCATTAATAAAGAAACCAGATCCTGGCGGGTAAAAGATGGTAAGTATTTGTTCAATCACAAGGCATTGGCCAAGGTTTTTAGAGCAAAATTACTAAAAATGATGGTCGCTAACAATTTACAAATTCCAAAAAAATGTCCTGAAAAATGGGTTGTTGATTGCAAGTGCGTGGGCAATGGAAATAAAGCTATAATTTATCTGGGCAACTATCTATACAAGGGCGTTATTCAAGAAAAAGATATACTGAAATGTGAAAACGGGATGGTAACTTTCAGGTATGTCCATTCCAAAAGCAAAGAAGTCAAAACAAGAACTGTTACTGGAGAGTATTTCCTTTGGCTGTTAATGCAGCATGTCCTCCCTAAAGGTTTTCGCAGGGTGAGAGTGTATGGATTTCTGCATCCATGCAGCAAGCAGCTGATTAAGTTGTTACAATATTTGCTGAAGGTTAATCCCGTAAATTTTTTCAAACAATTGAAAAAAAGAGCAGAGATCATCTGTAAATGTTGTGGAGCAAAAATGAGAATTATTGGTGTTATGATACCGGGCCATCAAATACAACGAGCGGCCAATTCAACAAACTAAAGGGAGGATTATTCGTTATGTAACCTCAAACTCAAAATACTGAATTAAAAAAATCCGATTTTATCGGCAATGGAGATTTACGCTCAAAAATGACCAGTTCTTACTTAAAAAAACAGTTTTTAGCCTAAAAAGTAGCTATGAAAACGTATATCAAATTAAATCACCAGGCAATCTTCAACCTCCCGGCTTAAACAAAGCCCCCCTCAAAAAAGATATTTTCTAATAGCAAGTGCCGTGCCATTATCGGGCTCGTCCAACAAACGGTTCAGATTGTGGTTCGCTCCGCTCACACAATCTAACCTTATTCGTTGTGTGCCGGGCACGGCACGTATTCTAAAGGGTGCGTTGAGCTTATCCTATGTTTCAAAGCTCATCAAGTCCCAAACCCAGCCGGATGGAGGCGAAGGGTATAGCGGTATGGCAACTGGGTATCCGGCGACGGTGCCTGGAAAGGAAGCCGCCCTGCCGAGGCAGGGTACCGCGAACGCACGGGGCGATGAACAAGAACCGAGTTAGGCTGGTTTGGTGGGACAAGCCTGCAACACAAGGTAAAGTCCTCTATCCATCTTAAGCCAAGCAGGTATACTCGGCGCTCGTGTGCGGAAAGATACGTGTTTACCCCGGGAGATCTGCTGCGTGTCCATTATTGGACTGATCGAACCGTAAGGGGAGACGATCGCGTGGCAGAAGTCAGCAGAGGGCATAGTAGTCGGTGGAAACGAGCCGTGCCTCCCGAAGAGGGAGAAGTATACACGGAGGTCTCACCTCGACGAAGGCCTGAACGGTGCCCGGCCGAATGGTTTGGGTAAATGGTTGTGGCTATTAAAGAGCATGTTCTTACCGGCATAATGCAGCAGTTGCTGAAAGGTCGGTAGCGTTCTGTTTCTTAAATGCCAGGCAGGACGGAGGTCTATTTGTCTGTTTCTGCTTTGACCAGCCGAATCGTCGGATACGGACCCGTATGTCCGGTGGTGTGGGAGGGGGTAGCCGCGAGGCTACTCCCTATCCCGATATGCCGCCTTTAGTGAGTGCTTGGTGAAACAACCATATATTCAACTTTGTTGTAACCATCTTCAAGAAAGCCGACTTCGTTTAGAGTTTTGAGCATGGTGTAATAGCTTCTGAAATGATTGTCAGCGGTGTTGTCTTCTTCTCTGTGTTGCTTTTGGGGAATGGCGGGACGCAGAACCTTTGTGCAAAAAGCATTGATTGAGTGTACAGACAGTTTCGATTCGACGATATAGTGATAATAAGAATCGCCGTAGCTTCGTCTTTGCCCGGCTTCTTTTGTTTCAACCTTGAATGTAAAATCGTGTATTTCAGACATTTTGCTCCTTTGACCGCGACGAGCGGCATAATGCCTGAGTTCAGCCGCCGCTAACCGTGCGGGCTACTAAACTACGAAACAGCATTCAGCGTTCAGCGGGGCAGAGACCTCCAAAATTAACTGAACGGGTTAGCGGTCTGCTGGAGCGACTGGTTAGCCCATTGTGTTGACCCATGTATAAATTTCGTCATTAAATGGGCATTTTTTGATAGGCGCTCATTATTCCCATTATTGATAACCAAATCAAAATTGGCTTCAAATTCCTGCCCTTTCGATTCTATAAATCTAGATTGCCTCTCCATTTCTTTTACACGATCTGATTTTTCTGATTTAGACATAGTATGTCTTCCGTTAATTCGATGGTTGAGTGCTTCTATCGGTGCTTTAATTAGTATCGAAAAAGGGATTCTGTTGTATTTCTCGAATATTTCTTGTTTGACATTTGCAATATTCTCAAGCTTTCCGTAGATACAAGCTAAATGATGCTTAGATGGTTCTGATGAAGAAAGGTCTTCCTTTGATAGGCCGTAGTGACAACCGTACAAGGTATACTCTAAATCTATTTTATAAGATTTCATTTCCTCTAACGTCTTGCAATAAATGTAGTTTCCACTTGGTTCCAATTTTTTGCTGTATTCATCGAAACCCTCATTCGCTCTTCTATCGCGGGTTGTATATTTTTTGCAGTAGCTGAATTCAGTTTTTTCATCCCTGTAGTAAAGATTTTCTTTAACTAATGATGCCAATGTATCTTTACCTGTTGAACTTGCTCCACATATAAGAAAAATTGTCTTACCATCAGTTTTTTGCTTTAACAAATCAATAAAGGCATTTTTAATTCTATTGTCTGGTAGAGAACCGATAGCCGGGAAACAAGTTGAAACAAATGGCAAAATCTCTTTGTTTTGCTCAAGGTCAAAGGTGTCCTCAACAGAGCAATCCTTACATGTTAATGAAGAACAGACTCCAGCTATATAAGGCTTTTTCTTGATCACGACATTTAGACCTAATTTCAACCTGTCTTTTATGTCCATATTATCTTTGTCCTTTGTTTTGGGCTAACGACAAGGTCTGCTGAAGCGACTGGTTCGCACCGCATGATGCCCCAAAAGCTTGAACCAAAAACGCAAGAAACATAGGACCGCTTGCAAATATTGAAGACTCCGCCAGTCTTGGAAGAACTCTATCATAACTGATGACTTGATTCAAAAATGTGATCTTGGCATCTCTTCATATCTTGAACCGAAAAAGCCACAATTCTGGTAACTAAAACCTCGGAACCACCGACTTCACAAAACCGTCTCAAGGGAAAAAGTGTTGCTCCCTTCCCGACGCTGCGAACGATGGAGTTAAGCTGCCAAAAACAATGCGTAGCACGGACCTTCGCACGACTTAAAACTTGGCAGCGGGGGACAAACCATCACATTACTACCAAGCGGTTTTTGGTCCGCTTGAACGGAATGTTGGACGGTCGGCTGCCTCCTCGCTATGGATATTGTATCACGGAGTAATCGGCTGACACAATCGATTTGTTTGAAATTTGGGAAGACTGGAGGATTAATCAGAGGAATCTGGGATGAAAAGTGGACCAATTCTTGACTCATGGGGCCTCCTGACACCAAATTATCTGGGGAAAAGCGTTCTTCCCCTATAGGATAACTCATAACCATTCCTCATTATTATGCGGCTACCGGCATTCCGACCGGTTGAATTAGTTTCTCAAAATCTCGAAAACTTGCGGACTCTCCCTGACGCTTCCTCGGAATTACTCCTGAATACAATAATTGCTTGCCGCAAACAGGACATCTCTCAGGATGTTTGTCGCTAACCTTTGCCAAGGCATCTTTCCAACCAAGAGGCTCTGGAATTTCAAGGTTATCTTGGCCTAATTGCTCACGACATTGGGCAAGCTCTGGCCTCTTTGTGTTGGCGTAAATTCCATATGACCTTACATATTGCAGACCAGGCACAGGAACATGGAGAAGCAGCCTGCGTATAAAATCAGAAAGACTTAAGGGCATCACTTTACTTATTGGCCTCTTATCCTCATCTAAATCCTTGTTGTCAGCATATCGAAAAAGCACGCGGTCTTCTGTCACCTCTATCAGCCTGCTCTTCGAAATCGGACCACCACTTATATACCGCCCCAGATACATCAGAACCCCTGTCCCTCCAGGACATCTCTGCCGAATATGAACGTTCCACTTCTTGCGGCCCAGCTTGTTCAGAAGGTTTTCCAACTGCTGGGGCCTCATGCCTGACGGAAGTGTAAGTTTGCCATCACGTAGTGCCTTTCGAATAGCATAAATAAATTTTCCCCTGAATACCGGCATTACCACACGAATGGGGATCAAGTATCCGTTATTTACTACCTTCCATTTACCGTTATTGGTCAAACCTCCTCCGGTAATCAGGCAATGGATGTGAGGATGAAGGACCAAAGTCCTGCCCCAGGTGTGCAATGTCGCTATTATTCCAGGAAGGACCCCAAGGTACTTCTCGTCACCAAGTAATTCCAACAAAGTGCGGGATGCCGCCCAAAACAATAAAGAGGCCATAAGCCTGACATTACACAACCAAAGCGCATTTAATTCTTCAGGAATGGTAAAAATTACATGGTAGTGGTCGGTTGCCAAAAGACGGGATTTCCATCCGAAAAGCCATTTCTCAATACGCAGAAAAGCGCACTTCGGACAGAAACGATGGCCGCAGGAATTATACCAGACCCGATGAAAGTGACCATCAGGGCATGATTCCACATGACCGCCTAAAGCCGCGGTCCGACACATGAGCATCAGCCTGACAGCGCTGCGGACATATCCAGGAAGGGGATTGGCCTTCTCGAATGCTACAAAGCCTAACCTCAATGCCTTGGTAATCATAATGAGATTGTAGCATAACAGCTAAGGGCTTGAAATACTTCCCTGTTTTTTTACAGTTTAGTCCAACGTTTGAGCTCAGGGGCAAGCGGGATTTACAGCACTGAACTTCGATTAACCAGTGAATTTGACGGCAAGACTGGACTTCGAAAAACCGCGCTGCCCGCTTGTCCCTTGCAGCGCCTTGTTAACCTTTTTATGTGATTTCAGCAAAATACGTCCCTGCTATCAGTACCAACAAACCGACCAATTGAATAGCAAATGGTTTTTTCGCATCACCCCAATGGAAAGTAAGATAAAAAATAGTTACGGGTGTTAGAAATACACAACCAAGTCCCCAGAGTAAGCTGGTTGTAAATGCTTCGATAAGGAACGGTATACCGCCAATAATGAAAATACCTAACCCGAAAAACTGTACTATTATTTCCATACTGAGTCCCCACAGCAATGTTACAAGTTTGATAATGTAGAAACAATTTTAGTATCCTATTCAAATCTCCTGGTAAAATGTGATTTTCTTGCTTTTTAAAAAATTAAATATCTGTAATATCAGCATGTTATTTTTCGGACATATTTTCCTACCAGGAGATTTGAATAGGATACCAATTTTAGTACTGTACAACTGAAACGTGGTCATGCCGTTTGGTGTTAGGAGCCATGAGAACACACCTACATTTAAAAGAACAGTAATCCAGAAGACGAAGCGGAATTCTTGTTTTTTGGATTTGTGCCGTAATTTTTGTTGGGCGAAAATAGCACCAGGCCACCCTCCAACTAATGATAATAGGTGGAGGGTACTTTCGCTTGTACGCCATGCGCCTCTTTGAGCTGCTGATTTGTCAAAAGCATATGCTGCGAATGTTATTATGCTACCAGCAAAATAAATAACGAGAAGGGATAAAGGGATTTTTCCAGTAATCGCAAAAAAGCTGATAACAAAAAGAAAGGCTACGGCAATGATAATTGAAAATGCCCCATTTTTACGCAGTTTATCGCCAGGTAATGTCGCTTTTTCAGCACGAGGCTTACCACTTTTGTCAGTTGTAAGAGTGTAGGTAACTTCTTGATCAATTTCAGGACGTCTGGAGCGATTGTTGAACGCAGAGATATGTATAAAAACTTGTTTGCCAGCAGCATTTGGAGTGATAAAGCCGAACCCTTTATCATCATTCCATTTCGTTATTTTTCCCTTGGTACGCATGATTTCATTTTTTCATAGGTTAACATGTAATAGGCGGCCCATTTTATGTAGAAAAAGGCAGCAGGTCATTTTAACTACCTGAATTTTCAGAAAACAACAAAATGAGCTGTATTTAATTACGGATTATCTCCACCCTCCGGCACAACTTATTTCCCTTTAGCAAATTATAAGACATTTTGTCAAGAAAATTAATTGCTTGCATCTCAGCGTAATTACGAGGAGATGATCTATCGAGGAAAAATGGAGTTGACAGCATCCTGTTTGCGCTGTATTTTATTGCGGAATGTAAATATGTTTGTAAAATTAAATGTAAATTTTGTTAATTATAACGTGGAGATCGGCCTTAATATGAATCATTTGTCTCAAAATACGCCGTATTATAACAAAGCACATACAAGCTCCAAGCCCAGATTGCTGGATCAAGTTCGCAATAGAATTCGCCTCAAGCACTACAGCATCCGCACGGAACAATCTTATATCCATTGGATCAAGCGGCATCCTTCATCCTGTAGCTT
>DFBQ01000236.1:9894-16821 GCA_002367355.1 Deltaproteobacteria bacterium UBA3076
TGGCTTGATATGAAGGATGCCGATCAAGCGATTCATATTCTTTCATAACAAACGCCATCCAAAAGAAATGGGGCATATAGAAGTAGGTGAGTTCTTGACCCATCTGGCAGTTCAAAGAAAGGTTTCCGCTTCAACACAGAATCAGGCCCTAAACGCCATTGTCTTTCTCTATCATGAGGTTTTAGGACAAGAATTGGGTGAAATCGGAAACTTCCAAAGGGCTAAAAGGCCGATTCTGCAGCCACTGGTCCTTACCAGAGAGGAAGTGCAGAAGGTGCTTTCACATCTTCAAGGAGAAAAGAAACTCATGTCCGGGTTATTGTATGGGGCCGGATTACGTTTAATGGAATGTCTCCGTTTGCGAGTGAAATATCTGGATTTCGGTTATGGCCAAATTGCCGTGCGTGATGGCAAAGGACGAAAAGGAGGATGGTTACGACATCCGAACAGTTCAAGAACTGCTGGGACACAAGGATGTTTCCACGACCATGATTTACACCCATGTACTCAACCGCGGGGGGAAAGGCGTCCGGAGTCCTCTTGACCGGTCTGTCCTGCTAGGCATTAAATGATTATTTTGTGATATGCAACCTGATTTAACTGCCAAACAAGAACAGTTTTTGGCCTATCTTCAAAAACAGATTGAACGAACCGGTGTAGCACCGAGTCTCAGGAAAGCGGCTTCCGATCTTAAGATAAGTCATGCGGCAGTGGCCCAGTTCGTCCGCATACTTGAAAAAAAGGGCATCCTGAGACGCGATGGCCGTTACAGCCGCGACATCTATCTTCTCGACAAAAGGGGCTTTAAGGCCGCTTCTCAACGAGGCAGGGAGGTGCCGGTCATAGGGAGGATCAGTGCCGGTCTGCCGCTTTACGCCCAGCAGGAATGGGACGGGACGGTCGTGGTGGACAAAGACATCTTTCGCGGGCAAAATCTCTTTGCCTTAAGAGTAAAGGGCGATTCCATGCGCAATGTCGGGATGCTTTCGGGTGATATCGTGATCTGCGAGCCCAGGCAATACGCAGAGGACGGTGAGATAGTGGTTGCTCTGGTTAATAATGAAGAAGTCACTGTTAAACGCTTTTTCTTGCGAAAGGGTCACATTGAGCTTCGGCCTGAGAACAAGAAATATAAAAGCCAGCGGTATGGATTCGGAGAGGTGTCGATACAGGGAAAGATAATCGGCCTTTTTCGCGGCCCGATCGGTTTTAACCTTGAAGAGGAGACCGGATTCCAGATCCTTTAAACCTTGCCAGTGTGTAGTGTATAATATGAATCCTTCTGACAAAAAATATTTGCTATTATTTTCTCTTCCATTTTTATTTGACCAAGTCAATATCGCGATTTGATCTGATTTCTGGTTAGAGTGAATAAGATGAATGGAATGTTGGAAGCCCGGTTTGAATCATGCTTGGAGGACAACTGTGTGATGTGTGGGGGGAGAAGACGCTTGATATGGTGGAAAGATGTTATATACGGAAAGAATCAATGTAAATACACCAGAAATAAATTTAGGTTGAAAAATGCTGGAAGTCAAAGCGAGATTAGGTGATAAAGGATGAGTTGATCAAAGATAGACGTAAAGAGGCAGCACATGAGTGATGTTGTGCTTGATGCTTCAGCGCTTTTGGCAATCTTGAATGAAGAAACGGGTACAGATAAAATGGATGGTTTATTCCTCTAAGTCGAACGCCCAGGGTATATGTTCAATGATTGGTTTTCCAGTACCATGAAACATGATTGCCAAGACATCAAATCGAATTTCCCTTTCCAGGCAATCCTTTTTCTGGAGGTACCACTTGGCAACACGTATAATCTGACGCTTTTTGTGATAGGTTATTGCCTCCTGGGGCAGACCATATTTAGCGCTTAACCGGGACTTTACCTCCACAAAGATTATCCGTGAGCGGTCCTCAAGAATCAGGTCTATCTCACCGCACTTCACCCGGTAGTTACGCTCAAGGACATGATATCCCTTCTCTATGAAAAAGGCTTCAGCGAGTCTCTCTGCCTTTTCCCCTAATTCCTTGGCATATCTAGGTCTCAATCGTACTCCTGGGATATTGTTGTGTACTCCCGCACTCCTTTAAAGGTTTTCCTGTGGATCGGACAACAGCCATAGAGCTTGATAGCCTTACGGTGTTCTGAAGTTGCATAGCCTTTGTTACCGGCAAAATTATAATGGGGATAATGCCGGTGCATTTCTTCCATAAGGCTGTCTCTAAAGACCTTGGCCACTATTGAGGCGGCTGCCACGGAAAGAGACCTCTGGTCTCCCTTTACCAGGGTCTTTTGAGGTAAAGTGTGAGGAATTGGTTGATTACCGTCAATAAGTAAGGCCCTGGGCCGAAGGTCCAGATTATCAACGGCCTGGGCCATTGCCTTAAGGCTGGCTCTAAGGATATTTATCCGGTCTATTTCAGCAGATTCCACCTGGGCCACAGAGACCGCCAGGGCCTTGTCTCTTATCGCCCTGTTAAGGACTTCCCTTTGTTTTGGGGAAAGGACCTTTGAATCCCGGACACCTGGAAGATGAATATCAGGTGAAAGTATTACAGCAGCCGCTACTACCGGCCCTGCCAGACACCCACGGCCAACTTCGTCAAGACCGGCAACCGGATTGAGATCATGGTCCCACAGACTGCGTTCAAAGTACAAGAGATCCAGTCCGGAATCTCTGCCTCCGGTCTTCATGAAATCAAGTACGACGATTCACCTTCTGCCGTGCAGCTCTGCCCTTTAGACCACGTAGATAGTAAAATTTGGCCCGGTTGTGGCGGCCTTCTTTTGCCAATTCTATTTTTTCGATTCTGGGAGAGTGAATGGGGAAAATACGCTCTACGCCAACGCCGTAAGAGACCTTTCTTACGGTAAAACTCTCAGACATGCCGCTGCCCCTGCGGCTGATTACCACGCCTTCAAATATCTGAATACGTTCCTTTTCCTCTGTCTCCCGAATCTTGACATGGACACGCACAGTATCTCCGGGCCTGAAGTCCGAAATATCCGCTCGCATCTCTTCAAGTTCAAGTCTACGCAAAATTTCCATCAGCTATATCCTCCTGGAAATATTGAATGCCAAATTAATAAAGCTTTTTTACCACAATTCAGCATTCAACATTCAACATTCAACATTTTATTAATTTCTATCCCCCAAAAGCCGGTCCAGAGTTATTGCAACTGCGCTGCGGACCGGCAAATGATTGTATCCCCGATTACCCTCTATAGGGGAAATCACTCCATCAACACTTTCAAGCACACTGTTATCAAATCCGGAAGCAGTGCCGAAAAGAAGCAAAATGCTGTCACTGCCTTGATCTTCTATTTTTTTTCGCAAACCGGACCAATCCACAGAGTTTGGCCATTTCTTGGCACTAGTGGCATATACAAGAACGCGTCTTCCTCTCTCAAGGGTTATCTCGCGACAGACCTTTTCAATATCTCCCGCAATCCTTATAAGCCCCATGGCCTCCCGTCTATCCGGATTGATATCTCCCCCGACTCCTTCCAGCCAGTGATCAATCAGGCTTCTTGCCAATATCTGCTGATCAGACAATGGCGTAACCAGATAATATGCCGCCAGCTCATAGGTCCGGGCCAGCCTTGCCATATCATGGATGTCCAGGTTGGTAATGGCCGAGGCTATTAACTCGCCGTGCCGATTCAGGACCGGATAATGGACCAGGGCAAGGTAGATCAGCTTTCTTCCCACCCCAGGCTCCTGAGGTATTTAATGTCCTTTTTATCCAATCGGGCCTTGAGAAGGAGTTCCGGCCTCTGTTCATAAGTAAGGCCAAGGGATTGCTCCCTTCTCCATTTTGCAATTTTTGCATGGTCTCCGGACAGTAATACCTCCGGGACCTCCCAGTCATTAAAGACCCTGGGACGGCTGTATTGAGGAAATTCCAGGAGCCCGTCACTGAAAGAATCATTCTCTGCTGATGACTCACATCCCAGGACACCCGGTATAAGCCT
This sequence comes from Deltaproteobacteria bacterium UBA3076, assembly GCA_002367355.1. Lineage (GTDB taxonomy): Bacteria > Desulfobacterota > Dissulfuribacteria > Dissulfuribacterales > UBA3076 > UBA3076. The sequence continues at coordinate 13,871 of DFBQ01000236.1, forward strand.
GCTAACAGCATCTATCACTACAAGGGCGGCGATTTCGCCGCCGGTCAGAATATAATCTCCGACAGACAACTCAATATCTACGCAGTGCTCTCGGATTCGCTCATCCACTCCTTCATATCGGCCACATACAAGGATAAGCCGCTTGAGCTGAGCAAGCTCCCCGGCCAGAGCCTGATCAAGTAACTTTCCTCTGGGGCTTAGCAAAATGACCCTGGCCTCAGGCGGCTCTTTTTTCAGGACATCAAGGGCCTTATAGATTGGTTCGGGCTTCATCACCATGCCCTCTCCACCACCAAAGGGTCTGTCATCAGTGGTCCGATGCCTGTCTGTAGTAAAATCCCTGAGGTTGGCTGTCCTGACCTTCAGGATATCTGCCTCAATGGCCCGCCTTACTACCCCATCCTTTAAGGAAGAATCAAAAAAATGGGGAAAGATAGTAACTATGTCAAAGAGCATTGGCCTCAACAAGGCCAGGGGGAAGATCTACCACCATGACGCCCTTTTTAAGGTCGATCTTTTTCACCATCTGTTCAACAGCAGGCACAAGGATCTCTCCTTTGTCACCTTTAACCACATAGACATCATGGGCGCCTGTTGCCAAGACATCAGACAAAATTCCCAATTCTTCCCCTCCGGCACTCACCACAGAAAGTCCCTCAATCTCGTGCCAGTAATACTCTCCCTCAGCCAGTGGCGGCAGTTTGGCTCTATCCAGGAAGATCTCTTTGCCCACAAAAGATCCTGCCTGTGTCCTGTCAACTACACCTTCAAGTGTCAGGATCACGCTTTGACTTTTTTTGACGCGGGCCTTAATAACCCTTTGAGGCACTATGTCGCCGTATTTGCCCTGAACAAAAATGTCTTTATAGTCTAAAAAATACTCTACATCCGAGTAGGAATACACTTGCACCTCACCACATATTCCATGGGTCTTTACAATCCTGCCAAGGGCAAAAAGGAAGGTATCAGTGCCCATCAACTATTCAAGTATTTCTAAGACCGACCTTTTCCGCAGTTTTGTGGATGCAGCATTGAGTATGGTCCTCATTGCTCTGGCGGTACGGCCTTGCCGGCCTATCACCTTTCCAAGGTCTTCCTTGGATACCTTAAGTTCCAGAACCGATGTCTGTTCTCCTTCGACCTCGTTTACCTGCACCGCCTCAGGATTATCTACCAGTGCCTTTGCTATATATTCAACCAGCTCCTTCATCGTTCGTCTCCGCAGTCGATGTCATTATGTGGCGGTATTATTATGCTGAGGCAGGTTCCATTGGGTGGCTGGCTTTTTTAAGCAAGGATCTCACCGTATCTGTGGGCTTAGCGCCCAAACTCAGCCATTTGTTTACCTTGGATGAGTCAACCTTGAATTCCGCCGGGTCCTTTAGAGGATCGTAGGTGCCGAGGATTTCGAGAAATTTTCCATCTCTTGCAGCCTCGGAGTTTGCCGCCACCACACGATAAAACGGCTTCTTCTTGCGTCCATGCCGGGTCAAACGAATCTTTATTGCCATATTTACCTCCGAAAATAATTCAAAAGGGCAAAAGCCCTTTAGGGAACTGTTTAAATTTTGTTTTCCTCATTTTTTTGAGCATTTTGTTCATTGCTGTATAATTTTTAAGAAGCCGATTTACATCCTGGACCGCAGTGCCGCTACCATTGGCTATCCTCTTTCTCCGGCTGGCATTGATGATAGTGTAACTCCTGCGCTCCTGGGGTGTCATGGAGTTAATAATAGCCTCCACCCGTATGAGTTCTTTCTCGTCAGGGGCCAACCCCTTTAGCTGCTTCATCTTGTTTAGACCGGGAATCATGGAAATAATTTGTTCAAGACTTCCCATCTTTCTTATCTGCCGAAGCTGGTCTCTGAAGTCCTCCAGAGTGAAACTGTCCGTTTTAAGCTTATCCTGAAGCTCCAGGGCCTTTTTCTGGTCAATGGTATCCTGAGCCTTCTCAATCAGGCTGAGGACATCCCCCATTCCGAGAATTCGGTTGGCTATTCGGTCAGGATGGAAGGGTTCTATGGCGTCAAGTTTCTCGCCGACACCTACCAGTTTGATGGATTTCCCTGTAACTGCCTGTATTGAAAGGGCCGCACCGCCTCTGGCGTCACCCTCAAGCTTGGTGAGCACAACGCCTGTAATAGAAAGTTCCTGGTCAAATTTTTGAGCTACATTGACAGCATCCTGTCCGGTCATGGCGTCTGCCACAAGCAGAATTTCCTGAGGAGACACCACGGCATTTATTTCCCTGAGTTCCCCCATTAGGGCATCGTCTATGTGCAAACGGCCTGCAGTATCAATGATAACCGTATCGAGGCGAGCAACTTCCGCTTTGGCAACTGCCTGTCTAGCTATGTCCACAGGAGACATGGCCGACTCCGAAGGGAATACATCAATTTTTAACTGGTCCCCCAGAATCTGTAGCTGCTTTATGGCCGCGGGCCTGTAAACATCAGCAGGCACAAGGTAGGGTTTTCGACCCTTTGATTTCAGCCAGCGAGCGAGCTTTGCAGCAGTGGTGGTCTTACCCGAACCCTGAAGACCCACCAGAAGTATAACTGCGGGCTGGCGTCCAGCCAGTTCTATCCTCTTATTATGGCCCCCGAGTAAGGCTATAAGCTCCTCATGGACTATTTTCACAACTTGCTGGGCCGGAGTCAGGCTTTCCATCACCTCCTGCCCCACAGCCCGCTCTTTCACCCGGGCGATGAAGTCCTTTACTACCTTATAGTTTACGTCGGCCTCCAAAAGGGCCAGGCGGACCTCTCTCAGGCCATCCTGGATATTCTTCTCTGAAAGCTTTCCATAACCCTTAAGGCGTTTGAATACGGAATCCAGGCGCTCACTTAAATTATCAAACATGCTTGTTTAAATCCCAATTTTTCATACGAATAGATACTCAGTTATCTTAAGCTTTTTCGACCTGTGCGATTAGCTGTTAGCCATTAGCG
>DFBQ01000236.1:16830-19433 GCA_002367355.1 Deltaproteobacteria bacterium UBA3076
TTAATTAGAAATAACACCCATCGGTCTGCTGCCCTGACAAGACGGGTGAAAATTTGTAATAGCAGAACATCCTGTAATCATTACAGCTAATAGCTAACCGCTAAAGGCTAATCGCTCAGATCCAGCTTTTTCCACGGTAAATAATCAGTAAAATCAAAGAAATCTACTTAATTCGTCTTGAGGTGTCAACCTGACGTTTTTTTCGTCCCTTAGACTTAAACAGCACACTTACTGCCTCATCCGCCCTGGATATCAAGTGAAATTTCATGGTCTCCCTGACCTGGGAAGGTATTTCATCAAGATCCCCGGCATTGCGTTTGGGCAGAATAATCTCTTTTATCCCGGCCCTGTGGGCACCCAGCACCTTTTCCTTAATCCCGCCTACTGGAAGGACGAGTCCCCTTAAGGTAATTTCACCAGTCATGGCCACGTCAGGCCTGACAGACCGATCAGTAAAAAGGGATATAAGTGCCATACATATAGCCACTCCGGCAGAAGGACCGTCTTTGGGTATGGCCCCTGAGGGAACATGGACATGGATGTCCTCATCTTTGAACGCGTCGTCCGGGATACCCAGATCCGATGCCTTTGAACGAACAAAACTCAGGGCGGTCTGAGCGGATTCCTTCATTACATCACCCAGCTTTCCTGTAAGTAATATCTTCCCGGAGCCACTCATCTTGCCGGCCTCAATAAACAGAATCTCCCCTCCTGAGGGAGTCCATGCCAGTCCTGTAGCCACACCCGGGACCCTGGTCCTTTCCGCAACCTCGGCCATAAACTTGGGCGGTCCCAGGTACTCTTGCAGGCCCTTTATCCGTATCTTGACCTTATCAGTCCGCCCTTTGGCCACTTGCTTGGCTACTCCCCGGCATACAGCGGCTATCTTCCTTTCGAGATTCCGGACCCCTGCCTCCCGTGTATAGGCACTGATGATCCTGGACAGGGCCATTTTATTAAAGCTGAGATTACGCCTGGTCAGACCATGGGCCTCAATCTGTCTCGGGATCAGGTACTTCCGGGCGATCTCAAGCTTTTCCTCAAGGGTATAGCCTGAGAGCTCCAATACCTCCAACCTGTCCAGCAGGGGACTTGGTATAGTATCCAAAACATTGGCAGTAGCAATAAAGATCACCTTTGAGAGGTCAAACTCTACTCCCAGATAGTGGTCGGTAAACGTAATATTCTGTTCCGGGTCCAATACCTCCAAAAGGGCCGAAGCCGGGTCCCCCCTGAAGTCCATCCCTATTTTGTCAATCTCATCCAGCATCAGCACGGGGTTTTTGACCCCTGCCTTTCTGATGCCCTGGACAACACGCCCTGGCATGGCCCCTACATATGTGCGGCGATGTCCGCGAACTTCCGCCTCGTCCCTCATGCCTCCCAACGCTATCCTTAAAAACTTGCGCCCCATGGAACGGGCTATTGATTTCCCAAGAGAGGTCTTGCCCGTGCCGGGAGGACCATAAAAACACAGAATGGTTCCCTTGGCGTCGGGTTTGAGCTTTCGTACTGCCAGGTACTCTATGATACGATTCTTTACCTTTTCCAGGTCATAGTGATCCTCATTAAGGATACGTTCTGCCTGATCCAGGTCCAGATGATCCTCTGTAAACTCATTCCAGGGAAGCTCAAGCAGCCAGTCAATATAGGTCCGGGCTACCGTATACTCAGGGGCAAAGGGATGCATCTTGGAAAGGCGGTCAAGCTCACGGGTGGCCTCTTTCATGGCGTCTTCCGGCAGGCCCTTGGCCTCCAGCTTTTCCCTCAGTTCTTCGATCTCATCCGGCTTTTCTTCCCCTTCTCCAAGCTCCTTCTTTATGGCCTTAAGCTGTTCTCGCAAAAGGAATTCCTTCTGGGTCTTCTCCACCTGTCCCTTGACCTGGGACTGGATCTTGTGTCCAAGTTCGAGAATTTCAAGCTGACCGGTCAGAATACGAAGGGCTGCCTGCAGCCGCTCCTTGACATCCAAGGCTTCCAATACGGTCTGCTTATCATCAGTTGAAATATTGAGATGGCTGATCACTACGTCTGCCAAGACACCTGAATCTTCCACACCCATTATCATCGCACCGAGCTCTCTGGGAAGATTGGGAGACAGCTCCAGCACCCTGGAAAAAATCTGCCTGACATTTACTGTAAGGGCCTGGATCTCAAGATCATGGCTATCTATGTGCTGTACCGGCTCCACCTTTGCCTTTATATACGGTTCCTCTTCTGTAATCTCCAGAAGCCGCACCCTGGTGACCCCTTGAACTATCAGCCTTGCATGGCCCTCCTCATTCTTGGCCATCCGGAGTATCAGGCCCACAGTACCCACATTATGGAAACCAAGAGGCTTATCATCCCCTTTTTTTTCGGTCATTACCGCTACGGTCCTGTCTGTTGCAAGGGCGTCATCAACCAGCTTTACGAGATTTGGTTGTTCCACTACCCAAGAAACAACCATATGGGGAAAAAGCACAAGCTCTTTACCGGGCAACACCGGAAGCTCACGGATTGTACTGTGTTTGGTATTCTCTTTTATGTGTGTATTTTTAGTCATAAGCAATCTTAATTACATCCTTGATTATTCAGGTTGAAGACTGAAGGCTGAAGACTGA
>DFBQ01000208.1 GCA_002367355.1 Deltaproteobacteria bacterium UBA3076
GGTCCTTGGTCGAAAACTCGGTTTGAATTAACTGAACAGGCAGCTATTGAAGAGTTCAAGTTGAACTTCTCAATAAGTCTGGGTAACAGTCACTGGATTCCCGCCTTCGCGGGAATGACGATTGGGTGTGAGCGCCTGTCATTCCGGCGAAAGCCGGAATCCATTGGATAGTCGCAAAATATGATTTGCCCGGACTTATTGAGAAGTTACGTTCAAGTTGAATTATGACAAGAGGCTATGAGAAACAGTACGGCTTCTTCTTCCGGCTTTTAAGGGATCAGGCCACGGCCATCAGATTTCCGACCAGTTTGGAGAATTTGGAAGGATCATCCACCTTGCCGCCCTCGCCGATGACCGCAAGATCCAGCAGCAGAAGGATGTAGTCGTTGAGCTGCGCGTCGTTTTTGTCCTTTTCGAACATGGCGTGGATCTTTTCCATCACCGGATGGGCCATATTGAGTTCCAGCACGCGCTTGTTCTCCGGTGTCTCTTGACCGGCGGACTTGAGAATTTTTTCCATGTAACCGCTCATATCATAGGTGTTGCCGGACAGACAGGCTACCGAATCGGTGAGGCGCGTAGACGGGCGCACCTCCTTGATGGTGTCTTGCAACTGCGCCCGGATGTGCTTGAACAGGGTTTCGTACCGGCCCTTTTTATCCTCGTCCACCTTGTCCAGATCCAGATCGCCCTTTTCCGCACTCTTGAGCGGCTTGCCGTCGTATTCGGTCAGGGTCTGGGTCACCCATTCGTCAACCGGGTCGGTCATCAGCAGGACCTCATAGTCCTTTGATTTGAGCTGCTCGATCAGAGGGCTGTGGATCAGCGCCGACAGGTTCTCGCCGGTGATGTAGAAAATCTCTTTCTGGTCCGGCTGCATACCGGCAACGTAGTCCTGAAGCGACCGCCACTTGCCGTCGGATTTGGTGGTCTTGTAGCGTAGCAGGTCGGCGATCTTGTCTTTGTTATCCAAATCCGTGTGCACCCCGACCTTGAGGACGGCGCCGAACTCCTCCCAAAACTTTTCGTATTTCTCAGAGTCCATGTTCTTCAGCAGATCCAGGATCTTTTTGGCCAGATTCCGCCGGATGTTGCGCACCAGTCGATCCTGCTGCAGGATTTCCCGGCTTACGTTGAGGTTTAGGTCCGGGGCGTCCACCACCCCCTTAACGAAACGTAAGTATTCCGGCATCAGCTCCTTGCAGTCGTCCATAATGAAAACGCGTTTGCAGTAGAGCTGCACCCCGTGTTTGAATGCCTGGGAAAAAAGATCAAACGGCGCCTGGGAAGGGATGTAGAGCAGGGCTGAATATTCAGTGGTGCCCTCCAGCTTCAGGTGCAGCTTTTCCAGCGGCGGCTGCCAGTCGTGGCTGATGTGCCGGTAGAATTCCTCGTACTCCTTGTCGTCGATGTCCTTTTTGTTTCTGGACCAGATCGCCTTCATGGAGTTGAGCGTTTCGGTTTTTACAACCTTGCGGGTGGTTTCCCCGATGGGTTTGCCGTCTTTGTCCTTGAGTTGTTCTTCATCGGGAATCGGTTCGTCCTTCTCCACGTCCATGAGGATAGGATAGGCCACGAAATCGGAATGCTGCTTGATGATGCTGCGGATGGTCCACTCGTCTGTAAAATCCGGTTCGCCTTCTTCCCTTTTTTTCAGTTCCAGGGTAATGATTGTTCCGCGGCTGTCTTTTTCAGCTTCGGTGATGGTAAACTTCCCGTCCCCCTGGGATTCCCAGCGCACTGCCTTGTCCGCGCCTGCAGCACGGGTCAGCAGCGTCACCCTTTCGGCCACGATAAAGGAGCTGTAAAAGCCGACGCCGAACTGGCCGATCAGCTCCGGGGTGAGGATGTTGTCCTTATTGAGCTGCGCTATGGCTTCGATAAATGCCCCTGTGCCGCTTTTGGCGATGGTGCCGATATTTTCCAGCACCTCGTCGTAGGTCATGCCGATGCCGTTGTCCGCAACTATCAGCGTATTTTTGATCCTGTCCGGTTCGATTCGGATGCTGAATTCCGTATCATTTCCCAGAATCCCCTCCTCGGTCTGGGCCTTGAAGCGCAGCTTGTCAATGGCGTCCGAGGCATTGGAGATCAGTTCCCGCAGAAAAATCTCCTTGTTTGAATATAGCGAGTTGATGATCAGGTTCAGCAACTGCTTGACTTCGGTCTTGAATTCATGGGTTTCGGTCCTGGCGGTCATTTATCTGGATACCTCCGGTTCTTAAGGGAAAACGAATTTCAAAGTTTTTGCAGTGTAATCAGGTCTGCCATCGCAAAAAAAAGCGACTATCGCCGCTTTTTAAAAACTTCGTTTATTCGGGTTATATAATGCGTGCGAATTCAAAATTGTCAAGACACGCAACGCGCCTTTTTAGACAAATGAATCCGGTGAGTCTAAAGATTCGATACGGCTTCCCCGGATGAGACCTGTGCCCCCTCGAATGTGGCCATTTCAAGGTATATCTTAAGGCCGGCCTCTATGAGTCCCATTGCCAGGGCTGCGCCCGTGCCTTCCCCAAGGCGGAGGTCAAGATCCAGAACAGGCTTCAGCCCAAGGTGTTCAAGCTGAATCCTGTGACCGCACTCGACTGACTGGTGAGATGCAAACAGGTAGTCTCTGACAAGGGGTTGAAGGCTATGGGCTACAAGGGCGCCGGCAGTAGAAATAAAGCCGTCCGTCACCACCGGTGTTTTTTTTGAGGCTGCACCCAGAATGACCCCGCATATTGCCGCGATTTCAAGACCGCCCACTGCGGCAAGCGTCCCGATAGGGTCCCGGGGATCCGGTCTGTGCCTCTCAAGGGCCTTTTTGATAATTCCCGTCTTGTGCGACAAGGCCTCGTTACTGATCCCTGTTCCCCTGCCGGTTACATCTCGCACAGCCTTGTTACAAAACACGGCAGTAAGGGCGCTGGCAGAGGTTGTGTTGCCGATTCCCATTTCTCCTGTGGCAAGAATAGTAGTCCCCTCTGAGATGGCTTTTTCTGCTAATTCCGCACCTTTAAGAATTGCCGAGATGGCTTCTTCCCTGGTCAAGGCAGGTTCCCTGACCATGTTCCTGGTCCCGTGGGCCACTTTACAGCGAATTAATCCTGCCAGTTTTGGGAAATCGTAATCTACCCCTATGTCCACCACCATGACGTCGGCGCCTACATGCCTTGCAAGGATATTTATCCCTGCGCCACCTGAAAGGAAGTTGTGAACCATCTGAAAGGTGACGTCCTTGGGAAAGGCGCTCACACCCTCTTCAGTTACCCCGTGGTCTCCGGCAAATACTAAGACTGTCTTTTTGGGAAGAGAAGGCCTCATGTTTCCGTTAATCAGGATGTATTTTTTTGCAAGCTCTTCCAACCGGCCGAGGCTATCTTTGGGTTTGGTCAGGTTGTCGAGGTGAGACTGAATCTTGTGCTCTTGACTATAGTCAATCGGATCAATTGATCGCAGAAGTTCCTCAAGTCTTTGTTTCATTTAATACTACTCCCTTTCAATTCCAAAGGCAGTCCTGCCACAACAAGGATCACCCTGTTGCAGATTTCGGCAAGTCCCTGATGGAGCCGCCCGGAAAGATCTCTGTATCTTCTGCCCACAGCTTCACCGGGCACCAGGCCGAGTCCAATTTCATTCGATACCATAATTGTAGGGATAGTTGTTCCCGAGAGTGCATCAAAAAGATCCCGGGCTGAATGCTCAATAGAATTTGGTTTATGCTCCATAAGGTTTGACATCCAAAGGGTCAGACAATCAATAAGAATCACAGAGTATATTCCTGAACACTTTCGGATAATGTTCGGGACCTCTGTCGGTTCCTCTACCGTCTCCCATTGGGACCCACGTTCCATTCTGTGTCTTTGAATTTTTTCTTCCATCTCTTGATCCAGAGGCTGGGCAGTGGCCACATACAGCCCTCTGGCAGTGCCCTTATCTGCAGCAACTATATACTCTTCACCGAGCCTCAAGGCATACCTGCTCTTGCCACTCTGTGCTCCCCCGAGGATCAGGGTATTAAATGCCATCGTGATTTCGTGTCTTCGTATTTTCGTGCTTTGTGATCAATTTTTTATCTTCAAACCTTTTTGGTTCCGGCACAAAATCCTCAACATAACACTTTTATGTCTGCGGTTTTGCTCAATCAGATCGACTAAATCTATGGCAAATCCGGGCGCAAATTCGTAACTTCTCAATAAGTCTGGGTAACAGTCACTGGATTCCCGCCTTCGCGGGAATGACAGGCGCTCACACCCAATCGTCATTCCCGCGAAGGCGGGAATCCAGTGGATAGTCGCAAAATATGATTTGCCCGGACTTATTGAGAAATTACCAATGTTTTGCGTAACAGGTTGATTTTATTCACCACACTGATTCCGGTTGACGGGTTTAGGCATCACACAAATTCCAGTTGAGCCAAAATTTTACGGGATATAGGTCCGCTTGATGATGGATCCGGCAGTATGGATTTGATAACATCACTAATATTGAAGGATTTCCAAAATATGCCGAAAGGTATACTGATGAAGTAATATGAAAATAGTTGATAGATGAATCCCTGCATTCATTATTTTGTGAGTATCCAACCAGGCTATGAACAGCCATCATAAAGGACCTCTGGTTTTAAGCATTGACGATGATCCGGTTACGCTCAAGCTGATCGGAAAATTGCTGTTAGGCGGTGGCTATAATGTCATTGCTGTAAACAGTGGTCTTAAGGGCCTGCGGGTAATCAGTAAGAACAGACCCGATCTTATTCTACTGGATGTTGAGATGCCGGGAATGGACGGCTACGAGGTCTGTGCCAGATTGCAAAAATGTAAGGCAACTGCTTACATACCTGTAATATTCGTAACCTCTTTCACAAAAAAAGAAGACAGGGCCAAAGCCTTTTCCGTAGGCGCTGTTGATTACCTAGTGAAACCAATTCAAGAGGATATCCTCCTACAAAAGGTAAGTACACATATAAAAACCAATATCCAATGGGAAAAGTTACACGATAGACCTCAAACACACGAAAAAAAGGCGCCGCCGACCTCTTTTAATCAGTTCAAAGAATTCCTGTTTGATCGATTGAATCTGAATTCTGATAAAAGGAACGAATTCTCTAATATTTCGGAATCTGATATCTATTCAGCATCTTTGGAACTGGGAACTAACAGTACCATTGCTCAATATATGGCAGAGTTCCTGAAATTATCCTATGTCTCTGGCATCAATTCTGATGATGTTCAGTTAGGGATACTCCCAACGCCATTTTGCAAATCAAACCATGTTGTGGCAGTGAACGATTTTTCTGTAGGAACGGCATTCATAGTCAGCAACCCTTTTGACTTGGATCTTTTTGAAAATTTGAAGAGATTCACTGGCTTGGGAAAAACATTCAAATACATGATATCCGAACCTGAGAATGTTGATCTGTTATTTAAGCATGAAGCGTCAACACCGGTTAAAGAGGCTTCTATAGTTAAAGAAACACAGAGTAATGCAGTACCTGCCATAGAGACAATTACAAAGCTGACAGAAGCGGAAATCAAGAAACATCCTATTATATATATTACCAACAGTATTATTGAAAAAGCAATATCTGAAAGGGCAAGCGACATTCATATAGAGCCAAAGGAAACCAAGACGGTTGTCCGTTACCGGATTGACGGGGATTTGATGGAATTCTTTTCCCTGAAAAAGAACACGGCTGACAAAATCATATCACGTTTCAAGGTGGTTGCAGGCCTTGATATATCGGAAAAAAGAAAGCCGCAGGATGGGGCCTTTTCACTCAGACTTAATGATAGAAAATTCAATTTCAGAGTAGCTACCACTTCAACACCCAATGGCGAAAGTGTCGTAATGCGAATACTTGAGCCGGAAGCCAGGCCAAAAGAGCTAACAGAACTCGGCATGACAGATGAACAGGCTGATACCATTATTCGTTTGGTCAGCCGGCACTCAGGTATCATCATCATGGTGGGGACTACAGGGAGTGGAAAGAGCACAATCATTTTTAGCCTGCTTTATAAAACGGACTGTAAAACCCGCAGCTTAATGACTGTAGAAGATCCTGTAGAGTACTACATTCCTCTTGCCAATCAGCAACAGGTAAATGAAAAGGCCGGGGTTACTTTTGAATCCTTACTTAAATCGGCTGTGAGGCAGGATCCTGACATACTGTTCATGGGCGAGGTCAGAGATACATTTTCTGCAAAAATAGCCGTGGACTTCGCAAGTATAGGGCATTTGACCGTAACAACCTTGCATACATCAAATGCAACAAGTGCCATTTTCCGTCTTGAAAGGCTCGGGGTCGACCGAGGAGTAATGGCAGATAATACCCTTTGCGTAGTAGCACAGAAATTATTGAAAAAGCTATGTCCGCACTGCAAGAAAATAGAGCCCATCTCTGAGGAAGAAATAGAGATGCTGTCCCAGTTTACTGATGATATTCCATCTGAAGTCGCTCATCCTGTTGGTTGTTCGAAATGTCATAATACCGGCTATTATGGACGTGAAGGAGTACAGGAAATTCTTGAATTTGATCCTGAAATCGCTGAAATGGTTCGTTCCGGTGCTACTGTTGCAGAGATAAGGTCCTTTGCCAGGGAGAGGGGGGATTTTCAGATAGGCAACCATGCCGTGGATAAGGTAAAAGAACTCATTGTTTCTCCGGAAGATGCTTATGAAAAAGTGTTGGTGGAGGACCTGCAATTTGAAGGGTCAAGAACAGAAGATATTATTTCTAAAACCGAGCCGGAAATAATAATACCAAAAACTGAGCCACAAGCAGCAATAATAGCAGACCGAGCCTCGATTCTGGTTGCTGATGATGACGACGTAACTCGACAAATTATAGCCACTATTCTGGAAAAACAGGGTTACAAGGTAACAGTTTCACAAGACGGAATAGATGCTCTGCTTTCTTTGGCCAAAATTTGCTTTGATCTGATCCTTTCTGATGTAGATATGCCCAATTTGAACGGCTTTAAGTTGCTGGAGATGATGAATCAAAAAGGGTTGAATACTCCAGTGATATTTCTGACAGGCAGGGACACTACGGAAGACGAAAAAAGGGGATTGGAATTAGGGGCTCTTGATTATATCAAGAAGCCTATTTCAAAGGATATATTATTGTTGAGGGTCAAGAGCGTGCTCCGGAAATTGCGCAAATTTGGAGGATAAAAAAAGCGTAACCGTTCAGTGCGGCCGGGCAAGGTCGCATATTCCAGCGGGTGTGAATCCCGCTCCAGCAAGGCAGGCCAGCCACTGGATAGAGGACCCTGGGCCGGCGGGAGTAATTCCAAAGGTCAAGCACAGGGCGATCAAGACAACAGGCCGTAAGCGCAAGCTAAAGTGATTGAGCCTCGTGAGTACATAATGGGAAGGACGAGGCAGTTGATCGTGTCGGAAGTCAACACAGGGGAGGGCGTATGGCAAGTGTTCCTCTGCT
>DFBQ01000046.1 GCA_002367355.1 Deltaproteobacteria bacterium UBA3076
CAGAGTGGACGAACCTCTGGTGTTCGGGTTGTCACGCCGGTGGCATTGCCCGGTAACTACGTTCGGATGGGATAACCGCTGAAAGCATCTAAGTGGGAAGCCCACCTCAAGATTAGATCTCCCGTGGCGCAAGCCCCTAAAGCCCCCTTGGAGAATACAAGGTTGATAGGTCGGAGGTGTAAGGTTGGCAACAGCCTAAGCTTACCGATACTAATCGGGCGTGAGGCTTGACCATATTTTCTTTTGATCAATTTTTTTCGCACATGGTAATACAGTATAATCCATATTTATTTATATTTTTCGAACACCAGTCGGATCACAGTTTCCGGTGGCGATAGCGAGGGGGAAACACCCGTTCCCATACCGAACACGGAAGTTAAGTCCCTCAGCGCCGATGGTACTGCCCAGTATAGGGTGGGAGAGTAGGTCATTGCCGGAATTTATATTTCAGCCCCCATTAATTATGGGGGCTTTTTTTGTGATTTCGGTGAAAATAGGCTGTCTGCGGCGTTGCTTCGTCTTCTTCGTCATTCAACGTACTCAAAATACGCTCATTTCTCAGGAGGCTTGTGCCTTGCGTACAACCCATTTTGACCGAAATTACCGGAAGTTTTCTGATACCAGATGGAAATTGCGCAAAGGATTTTCTCTGTATCAAGATGTTTCCTGTTGACGGCCAAAACGCATGTTGTTAGATTAGCTTTCGTTAATTCCCCGGTAGCTCAATGGCAGAGCGGGTGGCTGTTAACCACTAGGTTGGCGGTTCGAGTCCGTCTCGGGGAGCCAGAAATAATAAAGGCCGTTTTTCTGAGGAGAAACGGCCTTTTTCTCGGAGTAATCCTAAAAAGGTCTGCTCCTCCTTGTCGATTAGATATAGCTGCCCATTCCTCCCATTAGCATGATTGTGTTCAGGCACGAGTAGCTCATGGATTTCTCCAGTGAGTCTCTTGAGTTAATCACCCAGGCAAGAAGTAGGAAGTCACCGTGACATTGGGAGGAATGAACCCCTGAAGGAGAACAGGTCGGGAATACTGAATCTCTTCGTTTATGGTATACTCACACGCAGATACTGGAAACACGATCGCTTTGGCGGGGCGTGCTGGATATCCAGGAAGCCATGATCCGCGGCCGCCTTTACGAGATGTCTTCCGGCATTCCCATCCTGCAGGTCCCGGACGACGACATCCTCGCCTACGGCACCGCGGGTCCCTCGGCAGACATGACCACACAGGCGTGCTTCTCCGATCAGGTGGCATCATGCCTCGAACCGGTCCCGGAATGCGCCATAGCGGGCGACTGGGGCCCCGTGTACGGGGAACTTCTCACCTTTGATGATCCAGAACCCGCCTTCTGGCTATCGACCGCCTGAAAGGATTCCATCCCGATGGGCGGGGTCTATACTAAGCCGCGTTCTTGTGCCGGTTCACGCCAGGGAGAACATTGTCTTGGCATGGCTCTATGTTGGCGGTCAGATTTTTGAAAGCCGGATATCCCCAACCAGCGATTCCCGTTGGCCATCTCCGAGTCAGTCGGTCTAAATCGGTAAAACACAGAATACAATCGGAAAAAGTATTTGACAATAGGCCTTCGTCAGATATATTTTATCTTTGTTTAACCTTGTTTGTCTGGAGAAAGCGCCAAACGCCGAATCATTCAAGCCGATCCACCAACTGACAACATGCGGCCGTTTTTAGACAGTCGACAAAGCTCGAAGTGAATGAAGAAAATGATGGAAGATCGATGGCTCTCCGTAGATGAGATCGCGGCTTATCTCGGCATCAAGCGGGATACCGTCTACAGGTGGATAAGTGAAAGGAATATGCCAGGGCACAAGATCGGCCGACTTTGGAAGTTCAGCAAGAAGGAAGTCGACGAGTGGGTTCGTGGTGGAGGTGCCGACGACAAAAGACGCCAAAAGAATACGGACCGGTAGGAATGGTAAACGGCAATATGGCAGAAAAAGGAAAAACAGGACACAGACAAGGACTCAGAGACCGCTTCTTGGCAGGTGAAGAGGCGCGTCACGCTCTGATGAAAGGTTGCTGGAATTGTTCTTACTTTTGTCGTCGGGCGTAAAGATGTCAAGCCTCTTGCCTTAGAGCCTATCCGGGTTTTTGGTGGTCTTTCACAGGTTCTTTCCGCCTCCCCTGATGACCTTTGCAAGGTGAAAGGAATTGGGCAGTCATCAATTGCCTTGATCAAAGTTGTAAATTTTATTCAATCAGGAACTGTTTCCGTTGAAACAAATCTTTCGCTACCAAAAGGGGCAGATGCTAATCAGTTGAGGCTTTTCCTTCCCTATTTCAAGGGCGCAAAATCAATCAAGATATGTGATCCATACATTCGGCTGCAGTATCAAATCTACAACTTTATGTCTTTCTGCGAGATCCTGAACCTACCGGAAGACACCTTGAAGGTTGACCTTGTGACGGCATGTGATTCTTACCTGGAAGCTGAGCTAAAAGACAAGCTCAATGAATTGAAAAAGGGACTAAGCCGGGATCATATTGAGTTTGATTATGTGTAACCGTTCAGTGCGGCCGGGCAAGGTCGCATATTCCAGCGGGTGTGAATCCCGCTCCAGCAAGGCAGGCCAGCCACTGGATAGAGGACCCTGGGCCGGCGGGAGTAATTCCAAAGGTCAAGCACAGGGCGATCAAGACAACAGGCCGTAAGCGCAAGCTAAAGTGATTGAGCCTCGTAAGTACATAATGGGAAGGACGACGCAGTTGAACGTGTCGGAAGTCAACACAGGCGAGGGCGTATGGCAAGTGTTCCTCTGCTTCCTCGGGGTCGGAGAGCATGGCATGTTGGACATTGGGAATAGGCGGCAACCCGGGATACCCTGCAGGGTCTTTCAGGAATGAGAGTATGCCGGACAAGTGATAATAAAGTGAGGAAGGCAAATGTCCTGTAGGGAGTCGGATGATCGCATAGTACCAATGAAGGCGGGTAATGCCGCTGGAGGGAA
>DFBQ01000152.1 GCA_002367355.1 Deltaproteobacteria bacterium UBA3076
TCACACCCAATCGTCATTCCCGCCTGCCTGTGCGTCGCACGCAGACAGGCGAAGGCGGGAATCCAGTGACTGGTACCCGGACTTATTGAGAAATTACTCAAAAATTCTATAACTTATTGAAATTATAGATATTTACTGGAACTTGGTAGTCTTGCCTCATACATGGAATAATGGAATGTTGGGGCGAAGCCCCTAAGTTCAGGCTAAATATAATAATTTGAAGAGGACAAAACAAGATATTCTTTGATTCGAATGGAGTGCCACAAAAAAATAATAACTTTGTTGATTTTGATTTGCTTCCTTGTTAAGATTCTATCGATTCTTAAGTTTAAATTCTGTCTCAATCAAGGGTATTTTTCTTCGAGCCAAATAATAAATGGACTTAATGATTGGCAATAGCCCACCGATCAGGCGCATCAAGGATCTGATCAATCAGGTGGTGGACACCGACTTAAACGTACTTATTTGTGGGGAGAGCGGCGTAGGTAAAGAACTGGTTGCCCGCACTCTGCATGAGCGTTCTCACCGTCGGGATCATCCTCTGGTCAAGGTTAACTGTGCTGCGCTACCAAGTGAGCTTCTGGAGAGCGAACTATTTGGTTATGAGCGTGGTGCATTTACCGGGGCAGTACAGCCAAAGCCGGGAAAATTCGAGTTAGCCGACAAAGGAACCATACTGCTGGACGAAATCGGCGATATGCATATTTCCCTGCAGGCCAAACTTTTACAGGTATTACAGGATTCCGAATTTGCTCGTGTAGGCGGGGTGAGGAATATTCGTGTAAATACCTGGGTGATATCTGCTACTAATCACAATCTTGATGAGGATGTAAGAAAAGGGAGGTTTAGAGAAGATTTCTATTACCGGATCAATATCATAAAGATAGTGGTGCCACCCCTTCGGGACAGAAAGGAAGACATTCCATACCTTCTTGAACACTTTATCCGAAAGTACAGAGGCATGTCGAAGGATGGAATAATTGATATCTCCGGTAAGCTTGAAAAGGTATTTGCTGAATATCATTGGCCGGGAAATGTAAGGGAGCTTGAGAACTATGTGAGGAGGTTGATAGTCCTTAAGGATCCTGATTTGCTTGAAGAAGAGATCCTTGTGTCTATGGGTCAGCAGATGTCGGAGGATCGACCTGTTGCTGAAGTATGGACGCCGGATGAATCCCTGATAAATTCCGTACTCGATAACTGCAGTCAAGAAATGCAAATACAGTTCCCATCTTTAAAGGAAATCCGAAAAAAGAGTCTGGCCCGCATTGAAAAAATGGTAATAGAAGAGGCCCTCAGGCGAACTAATGGTAATCGCAAACAGGCTGCTCAGTTGCTCCAAATAAGTTACAAGGCGCTTCTTTATAAGATAAAGGATTTTGGAGTAGAAATGCCGGCTGGAGGTTCAGTTGACGATAGCCTGGAGCTAAAGCTGCCAAAGGAACTGGAGTCATTCGTGTGATTTTTTTATAGTTGTAATGCAATAGAAAAGCTTTTCCATAAATGGAAAAGCTTTTCTTATTTTGTTAAAGAGGCTCAGATATCAGTCTGCATTTCCGGTATTAAATTGGTAAAAAAAGACTTTATTTTGGTATCTTATTTGCAGATATAAAATAACTTAATAAATTATTTCCTCTAACATGACAGTTTTTCCACAAGGAGGCTCTGTGCAACAAGGAGTCCATAGAGAGCGGCGTCGATATTTTCGAATACCGTTAAAGGTGCCTCTGTGCTTAAAAACAGAAGCCCTTGGGTCTGTAATGGATGTAATTTCAACTGATCTGAGTCCGTATGGCATACAGATTGAGTCTGATAGCCCTTTCAGTCCTCATGAGACCGTGACTCTCCGGCCCGGTGAAGAAGGCCTCAAGACCGATTATGTTGCAAAAGGGCAAATTAGGTGGGTTAAACAAGAAAAAGGCAAATTCAGGAGTGGAATAGCCTTTAAAAACATAGTTGATTGGCCTTTTTCTATTTCTGATATAGTTAAAGGCCTTGAGACTGAGATCAGCCATTCAATTGATTTTCAATACCTTTTAGACAGCCTGGATGATGGGGTTCTGATCTTTGATTCCAAGCTCGATATTGTTTTCTCCAATATTAATCAGCCATTTTGCCTGCCAAGAGATCCTGAAAAACTCAAGGGAAAACATTTTTCAGATGTCTGCTCACTATTTAAGAGTTCTGAAGGAGAAAGTTCTTTTAAAGAATTATTAGATAAAACCCTTGCTGATAGAAAAGAGGTTAGGGTAAGCGCTTTTCCTTGCGACTTGCCGTGGCTAAATGATCCGGATGGCCACAGATATTATAATATTTGGCTTTTGCCTTTACTCCGTCCTGATGGAACAAGGGGTTTGATTTTACGCAGTCGCGATGTTACCGCACTGCGCCGGCTCAAGGATAGGGAAAAAGCCAGGGAAGAGACCTTTTGGCAACAATACAGGTATTTTAATTTTGGTCAATTGTTCGATGGTCTCCTTGAGAATATTACAAATCCTTTATCTGCTATAATGGGGCGTCTCGACCTTATGGCTCAAAAAATGTCCAGAATTGAAACTCCCTTAGATAAAGCGCAGCTCAAGGTTTGGACCTCTGATATCGAGTCAATTCAGACCCTAACAGGTCAAATAACGGAATTTTGCCGGGTCATGGCTCACAGAAGGAAAAAGGATACAATAGGAATTGCGGTGCCGTTTTCTTTGAACAGTCTGATAGAGGATGAGCTAAGAACTCTGGATCTCTATTCCTTTTTCAAAAAAATAAACAAGCACGTATCATTATCTCCCGATCTTCCGCCACTTCAGGGATATTATTCAGATTGGGCCAATGCGTTTTTAGCTCTATGTCAAGTATTGATGAGGCAGATGTCAACCCTTGATAATATGGAAATGTCGATTCGGACTTTTCAAGAGAATGGGGACTTGGCCCTTCGCATCAGCCACAACGGTAAGGCCATGAAGTTGCCTTTAGATAGATATCCTGACCTTAATGTCTTGCGACTCTTGAAAAAGAAATATGGAGTTAATGTATATGTTTCGGGTGACTCGGGTCATCAGACAGTGACCGTTAAGATGGCAATATCAAAGATACAAGAACCACAAGGAGACTTCATTTCCTGAAGTCATCCGCACAATCTTCCTTTTTTGCCTTATTTCGCTAAATTTCTGCGAACAGAGGCCTTGAGTTCATCTAAGTTGAAGGACTTGACTATATAGTCATCAGAGGCCCACGATGCCAAATCCTGTTTATACTCAGGATAGGCAGAACTCAAGATAACAGGCACCCTGGGCTTTTTCTGTTTCATTTGCCGCAGCACTTCTATGCCATCCATACCAGGCATATTGATGTCCAGGATGACAAGGTCCGGTTCCTGAGCGTCAAAGGACTTAAGGGCCTCTTCTCCGCTCATCGCCGAGTGGACTTCATAGCCTTCTTCTTCCAACTCTTCCTTGTAAAAGAGATGAATACTCTCTTCGTCATCAACTACGAGTATTTTGTATTTATTCATAGATCACCTTCTTGGCCCTTAATATTTATATACAGCAAATGGTTTGATCCATACAGTGGAATTTCATTAATCTAAATTAATTTCTCTGAGAAACTGTGCGGATTCTTCGGGCGGGGTAGGGTTGATATAAAATCCGGTACCCCACTCAAATCCTGCCATCATGCTCAGTTTAGGCATTATTTCTATATGCCAGTGATAGTGCGCCAGATAAGGACTGCGTACTGGAGCCGTGTGTAACATATAATTGTAAGGGACCCCGGGGAGGGCTTTGTCGAGGCGCCGCATCGTCTCCAGAAAAAGGTCTGTCAATGAGTGGAATTGATTGTCGTCCATGGAAATATAAGAGGATTGGTGTCTTTTAGGCATCAGCCACATCTCAAAAGGCGAACGGGGCGCAAAGGGGCAGACCGTGATAAAATCATTATTTTCACATACTATTCTTATGCCTTGGGATTTTTCCTGATGAATGATGTCACAAAAAATACAGCGTTCCTTAAATTCATAATAGTGCAAAGAGCTTTGGATCTCTTCCTGTATCCGGTGAGGTACGATAGGAAGAGCAATAAGCTGGGAATGTGAATGTTCTAGAGAAGCACCTGCAGCCCTGCCGAAATTCTTAAAAACTATTATGTAGCGAAAGCGGGAATCCTGTGCCAAATCTACCATACGGTCCCTGTAGGCCCAAAAAGTCTGGATAAGCTGTCCATGAGACATCATGGGGATAGTTTCGTCGTGCCTGGGAGTATCTATTATAACCTCATGGGCACCAATGCCATTCATTTTATCGTAAATACCTTCGCCCCGTTTGTTCAGATCTCCTTCTATAACTAGTGCGGGGAATTTGTTCGGAACTACCCTGAGGGTCCAGCCTGGTCCATTTGGTGAATAGTCCGGCCGTCCATAGGCAAGGACTTCCGGCGGAGTGGTATGTTCATTTCCAGGGCATAAAGGACAAAATCCACCCTTGGTCTTATCTTTTTCAATGACAAAGTCATAGGGGCGCCTCCCTCTTTCCTTGGCGATAATAACCCAGCGGCCTATGATTGTATCCCTGCGTAGTTCGGGCATTTGGTAATCCCTCAAACGTAATTATTTACTCCCTGCCCTTTGCAAAGGAGCGTGAACGGTGGCCCTCAAACCAGCCAGAGCCTACGTTCAAAGTCTTCGTCAGGTGCGAGGAGCACTATGTAGCCCTCCCGAGGCCATCTGTCTCCCACCAACTCATTTCTTATTGTTTCAACATAAAAGGTTAATTCATCTTTGGGGTTGGAGTCCAGAAGTGCAAAAGGTATTGCCACCTCTGCCAACTCATTCACAGCGCATTTTACACCTGTTTCGCGGAAAACAAGGGCCTTTCCATTTTTTAAAACCCTGAATTTTTCCTTAAGGGGGTCTATAGACTGGCCGGGGATCAGTTCGATAGTTATTATAGCCTCAGATGAGATGGTTATCCTGAGGCCGAGATCCGGCTCCCAGGCATCAAAGCTCCCCTCTCTGGGATCTATCCTCAGATAAAGCGATTCAAGATCAAAGCCATAGGCAATCTCAGCCAGCGAACCCGCCCCGGAATGCATGGCCCCCCCCAGGCTTCCCAAGGTCAGTGATCCTGCACCTCTCCACTCCCAATAGTAGCTCACCCGTCCATCAATTTGGGGGTGTATAAAACACGTTGGTTCAGTAGTAGGTATTGCTGGTCTTGGAACCCTGATCGGACTTAGCAATTCATCAGGAACTGTCATATTAAGACTATTATAGACCTTTTCGAGATGAGCCCGGAAGAGGTGGTCAAATCCATAGGCATAATCAGTCTCAAATTGGTCTCCATACCACCAGAACCAGTCACTGCCTTCAGCAGCAAAAATAGATTCCATGGCCATATTCATGGCCTCTTCAGTTATGTCTTCCTGTTTTTTAGCATTATCGACGGCCTTTCTTGCACGACCCAGGGTTTCCCATGCCCGGTTTTCGTCCTGCCCACCGATCCAGATGCCGAAATCATGGTTTATCCAAGAACCTGTATATAGCCCCGGCAAGGTGAGTGACGGCGGATGGTCTTCCAGATACTGACCGATGGTCACAAGTTCAAGCATTGGTTCTTTGATAATTGCATCATATAGGCCTGTCAAGAATGATTCACCGCCGTCCTGGTAATACTCCCAGGGATTTTCTCCATCCAGAATTATAGCAACAAAAGGGGCACGATCCATTCCCTGAAGGCCGCTACGAATTTTCTTTAGCCTGGAGACAAAGTCAGTGATTGCAGCCTGAGGACGGTTTTTCTGATAAACAAAACCTATCAGATCTGAAAGCTTATGGTGCCGAAAGACCATGTCAGTGCGGCAGCCATTTATTTCCACTCTATAAGGCTGAAAAAGACTCTGATGTTCGATTTTCTCAAGTGAATTGAATAGGATGGCTTCGTCTGTTGCGGTCCAGGAAAACCCGGCTTCTTCAATAAGAGGAATAAGCTCAGGGGCAACAGAGCCCTCTGATGGCCAGAGTCCTACAGGGGTCTTTCCTAAAACATCCTTACAATAGCGCCTGCCTTTATCCAGTTGTGTCCCGGCGTCTTCCGGGCAAGTAAATCGCAAAGGGAGTTTGGTCTTCGGCCTGGGCCTTCTCCCGAAATCCGTATCGATAAGCAGGGGGAGAATAGGATGATAGAATGGGCTGGTACTGATCTCTATCTGTCCTTCGATCCATTTCGAACTATAACGGGGAATGAGTCCTTTCATGAGTTCAAGATGGAAGTCCAGGAGATCCATCTTTTCTTCTTCGCTGAACAACTGTCCTTTTTGAAAAAGAGAGCTAATCAAAGGGTGATTTCTTGAGGAAAAGCCGACCCAGGCGAGATTAAACCAGACCTGAAGGTCTAAATAATCCTGGGTTGAGAATTTTTTTCTCATTTGGGAGGTATAAGATGGACCAAAGTCCCTTCCGCGCAACTCAAGCAGTTGCAGGTACCTCTTATGGGGTTCTACCATAGTGGGCCATTGGCAGCTAAAAAAATGTGTCAGGATGAACTCCTGGTCTGAAGGGGAGAGCTCGATGGCAGGACGACGGCTCAATTCCAGGAAGTCGTCGGTTTTGCCCTGTATATAAGATTGGATTTGGAGAAGAAGGGATGGAACAAGGTTAAAAGTTACCTTTGCCTCCGGCCGGGAATCCAGACACGCTATCATGTCGGAGTAAGCCTTGACAGCATGGAGCCTGACCCAGGGCATCGCAAAGCGATCCCTTATCGGGTCAAGGTACAGAGGTTGATGCATATGCCAAAGGAAGGCAATATTTAACTGCAGCATTTATAAGCCTTTGGCCTTTTCCTCCCTCTCCTGTTTGGACTTGCACTCAATGCAAAGGGTTGTGACAGGTCTGGCCGTCAGCCGTTTAGCCCCTATTTCTTCACCACAATCTTCACAGATGCCATAAGTCCCTTCTTCGATCCTTTCTAAGGCCTTATTGATCTTTTTTATGAGCTTTCTCTCCCTGTCTCTGATGCGTAGCTCAAAACTACGATCAGATTCTACGGACGCCCGATCTGTTGGGTCAGGAAAGTGGTCGTTCATATCAGTCATCTCTTCCAGGGTCTTGTCCGCTTCTCCTAAAAGATCATCGAGTTTTTTCTGGAGTAGGCTGCGAAAATATTCCAGTTGGGCCTGTTCCATGCTGCTATTCTCCTAAGAACTTTCTTTTCCAGGTTCCGCTTTTTCCACCGGATTTATAATCCAATTGCACTTTTTCAATAGTTATATTTTTCTCTGCTGACTTGCACATATCGTAAATGGTCAGAGCAGCAACCGAAACTGCGGTTAGTGCCTCCATTTCTACGCCGGTTGCGCCTTTTGCCTTTGCTCGTGCCAAAATTTCTATGGCATTTTTCTCAGGGTTTGGAAAGAAGTCGATCTCTACTTGTTGCAAAGTTAAAGGATGACAAAGCGGAATCAAGGTTTCCACTTTTTTAGCAGCCATGATCCCAGCTATCCTGGCTACAGCCAGAACATCACCTTTTGAGGTTTTACCGTCAATAAGAAGGTTAAAGGCATCAGGTCCTATTATTACCCGTCCTGAAGCAACCGCTTCTCTTTGAGTCATAGGTTTTGGGCTTACGTCCACCATGTGGGCCCGGCCCTTTGTGTCCAGATGAGAAAAGGAATTCTTGCTCAAGACGTCCCCTCCTGACTGGAGTGCCCATGTGCTTCGGATCGTCTAAACAGTTTACGGAAGAAGCCGCCTTCTCCTTTTTCTTTTTCGATATCAGCGAATTCCTGAAGCAGGGCACATTGGCGTTCTGTCAACTTGGTGGGTGTTACAACAGCAACTTCAACTATCTGATCCCCGGCTCCAAATCCTCTAAGATCAGGAATGCCGAGTCCTTTCAGCCTGAAGTGTTCTCCTGTCTGGGTTCCTGCCGGAATTTTTAAGTTGCGGGGTCCATCCAGTGTGGATACTTCAATTTCGTCTCCCATGGCCGCCTGGACAATAGAAATAGGAAGGCGACAATATATGTCATTGCCATGACGTTCGAAAAGGTGGTGGGGTTTTACGTGGATTATTATGTATAGATCCCCCCTGGGCCCATCCCTGAGACCGGCTTCACCCTCCCTCCTCAGGCGCAATCTTGAGCCTGTATCTACACCTGCAGGAATGCGTACCTTTACTTTATGTCGTTCTCGGAGTCTGCCCTTGCCTTGGCAGGTCTTGCAGGGGTTTGTGATAATGGTTCCGGTTCCGGAACAGTGTGGACAAGTAGATGAGATCCTGAAGAAGCCTTCCGACCTTATTATTTGGCCTCTTCCCTGGCAAGTAGGACAGGTAGTAGGGTGGCTCCCGGAGGCCATACCTGTTCCCTTACAGATGGAACAGGATTCAAGACGAACTATCTCGATTTCAGTCTCCGTGCCTCTGGCAGCATCTTCAAAGGAAACCTCCAGGTTGTATCTCAGATCCGCACCCGCCTCCGCCCCCATGGATGCGCCATGTCTTCGGTGAGTAGCAGAGAAACCAAACAGGTCTTCAAACAGGTCGCCAAAGTTACTAAATATGTCTTGTGGTCCGGAAAAACCTCTGAAGCCTGTCCCGGCTATTCCTTCGTAACCGTAAAGGTCATAGGTCTGTCTTTTCTCAGGATCTCTGAGCACTTCATAGGCCTCTGCCGCCTCCTTGAAGTGTTCCTCTGCATCTTTATCACCCTGATTTTTATCAGGGTGATATTTTAAAGCCAACTTCCGGTAGGCTTTCTTTAGTTCTCCAGATGAGCAGTCTCGGGAGACCCCCAAAATCTCGTAATAGTCTTTTTTCATTGATAATGTCTATAAGCGGTCTTTTTCAACCTTCTGTCTGATTGGTATCTGTCTGTAATGCTTGGAAAATTCGCTGCTCTTCTGCCTCTCTGGCCAATTCTTCCAGATTTTCAAATTTTACTTTGTCTTGGGCAATTTCTCTCAATGCCTGGACTATTTCTCTGTTTTTGCATCTGACCAGGGGCTGGGCGCCCTTGCGCAATTGCTTTACCCTCTCGATCGCAAGGTGTACTAATGCAAAACGGTTAGGCAAATTTTCCAGGCAGTCTTCTATTGTTATTCTCGCCATTGTATATTCTCCAGTTAAAAAATAGGATATCCTTCATTCATCAATTTACACTTTCTTTAAAAAAACATGCATTATCGAATTGAATGCCGATGTCGAAACTGGAAATTTGAAACTTGAAATTGGGAAAAA
>DFBQ01000021.1:0-201 GCA_002367355.1 Deltaproteobacteria bacterium UBA3076
ACTGGTACCCGGACTTATTGAGAAGTTACCCAAAATATGCGTGGGCATCTTCCAGATATAAATAAATCCATTTAGTTCATAGTTCGTGGTTGCTGAACACCTGTTTTTCTAGTGGTAACCGTTCACGGGGTTACAACGCCCGTTTTACCGCACGCAACCCACCGAACCGTAAGCGTTTACAGGGTGCTGCAGATGCGAGGC
>DFBQ01000021.1:263-5627 GCA_002367355.1 Deltaproteobacteria bacterium UBA3076
GCGGTGCCCTGTGAACGCTTACGATTTTCGGTAAATCCTGAACCCCTGAACGGTTAACATTAATCCTGAGAGACAGCCTGAAGTTCCTGCATCTTATCTTTGGCCCAACTGAGGTCCGGATCTAACTCAAGGGCCATATCGTACCACCTGATTGCCGCATCCTTCATGTCCAATTTTTGGAGGTTGCTGGCTATATTGGCATAATCAATTGCAGATCCCGGATCGATGGATATCGCCTGCTCAAAGGCCTCTATGGCCTTGACGTGTTTTCCAGTACGATAAAAACAGTATCCCAGAAGATTATGAATTTCCTTGAGCTCCGGATTCGAGTCACTGGCACACTCAAGCTCCTCTATTGCCTTGGTGAAATCCTCCAATTCCTTATAGCACACCCCACGGTGGCAATAGATGCTTGCCACTTCCTCAGGGGCAGGATTGAGCAGAAACGCCCTGTTGTACCATTTAAGCGCCTCAGCATAATCCCCAAGCTGTTCATGTGCATGTCCGGTATAAAAGGCTGTGTCGTACCGTTCTGAGTACAGATCGTCTATGGCGGTCAGGATAGAGAGTGCCTTTTGTGGGTGTTCTATCGAGTCAACCAGACGGGCACAGTGGAATGCCACATCAAGATTTCTGGTACGGTCCCTGAAGTGATTTCCAGGGATCACTGCATATACTGCAGGAACAGCCAACTCAGGGTGTGTGATATCTACCAGATATGCCTTTAAGCCGATATCTGCCAAGGCCTTGCATAGCCATTCAACCTCGAGTCTGAAGTTTTCTGAGCTACAATTCGACATCGATTCTACAGAGACTTGAACAGCTTTATCAAGCACATATGAGGCCTCATCCAGGCTCGAAAATTTAGGAAGTCCGCTCTCTATATACTCACCTTCTCTATCGAAATCTCCAGCCAGTTGTGCCACCTCTGTAAGTGCCCTTATTACCGCCCGCTGAGGATCAGGAGCTGTCCCGGCAGTGTATACTATCTCGCTACTGGATGGAAAGGTCGATGGATCCCAGGCAATGGCTCCAACTGTCGGGATACCGAGATCAAGAGAAAAGTCTTTCAGCACCAGCTCTATATTCAGGCACTGGAATTTTGTCAAAAGTTCTCTGGCAACAGGATCTTTGATGGTATTAAGTTCTATGGTCGGAGTAGATAGCTTTTCATGTGTAATGATGGAACAGACATGACGTTCAACTACCTCTGAAAGGGCCTGGACTGCTGCTTCTTCAAATGAATTCCCGGAAGCTGAGCCATTATACTCGTTTAAAGGCCAAAACCACGAGAAAGGGAGCCAGAACTCTCCTCCGCCTGTCGGGCAAAAAGCCTTTACCCAATCAAAAGTCAGGGTCTCAATCAACCTGCCGGCCTTTGAGATAGCCTCTTCACCATAGTCTTTGAGGTGCAGTGCCTTAAGCATGTCTTTCAGGGGTACTGCGCCGGCATCAATATCCATACGCCTGCAAGTCCGGTGTTCCCTTTCTTTCACGAAGTTAAAAAGGCTGAAGCGTTCTACCAGCTCCATTACTGCACTTGCCTCTGCCTGAGCGGGAGTAGCACCCTTACCCATCTGCCTGGGCGTACCGGTCAGACGGCTGACAGGCGGGCTATACCTGCTCACATATACCGGTATTCCGAGCCTGCCTTTGTCTAAGCGTTCGGTATCCTGAAGAATAGGCACTCCCAGGCTGTTAAACCGGTTCCGGACCCATTTCAGAGTCTCATCCGCCGGCCTTGCTTTATCAAGAGCAGCGCCTGATTCTTTAAAACTGTTTTTTAAAAATCCCATAGTCTCCTGGCTTTTGAACAGAGACTACTCCACAAAAGGCATAATAGTCTCATTTATGAGCCCCTCGGCCTCATACCAGTCTTTCTGGTCCTCGCCATGGATTTTTCCTCCTCTCATCTCAAAGAGGCTATAAGCCACGTTGGCTATCCACTGACATCTTATATTTTCCGGCATCTCATTTTCAAACATCACATAGGCCATACTTGTCCCGGGAGGTCCCTGGATCTGCAGTCCCATTACCGGATTAGAGGCCTCTTCGTCCGTGATAAGATAAAGGGCCCTGGGTACTTCGATACCATGGCTCAAGTGGGCCAGATTTTCAGTATCCATACCTCCCAAATAGATATCTACTTTTCGTTCCTCTGTATCATAGGCCAGGCCAACCAGGGGCAGACCGGGTTCTCCAACTACTACGTCTTCTCCCAGGGTCAGAGTGGCCCTTCTGAACTGATTTTGACGATTAAAATCTTTAACAAAACTCGGCCATTCATTCTTCAAAATCCGCATCTTTTTCATATCCTTACCTCCGCAAATAGTTTAACATTTGTACTATTTAGGTTTCTTGTCAAATCAAAAATGCAAAAGTGCAAAAAAGATATACCACTTATTATACTATACTACACCAAACAACTGTGCGTTTTACTATGAAAAGGCTGATATCGTGTAGTATACTAAAGAACTAGATCATAATGGGAAAATACCATGGTAAAGGTACCTCTGCCCTGGGATATGGACCGGAGTTTTGTAGAATAGCCAAACATTCTGGAAAGCGGAGCAATTGCCTTAATAACCTGGATTGGTCCCCTCGGCTCAATCTGTTCCACTCTGCCATGACGACTGTTTAAATCCCCGATTACATCACCCATAAATGATTCCGGTACCAACACTTCCAAACCCATAATGGGTTCAAGGAGCACAGGATCGGCCTGTTCACAAGCCCGTTGCAGCCCTATAGAAGCAGCGGCCCTGAAAGACACATCAGTAGAAAGACCTTCTTCGAAGACAGCATCTTTTAATACTACCTCAACGTCTATTATGGGAAAACCCTTTAAAACACCGCTTTCGAGTCTCTGCTCTAATGTTTCCAAAATAAGGGCTTCGTAACCCTCGGGCAGGCATTCAGGCTCAAGCTTACTGACCACACGATTGGTATGCCCCCTTTCTCTGGGAGAGACTCGGATGACTACAGTAGCTGTCTGACGTCCGCCGCCTATCTCCCTGTCAAATCGTTCTTCTATCGTAACGGACTTTTGGACAGTCTCCCGATAAACCACTTGAGGTTTACCTACTGTTACAAAGGCATTAAACTCTCTAAGCAGCCTGTGGACCAGGATTTCCAGATGCAGCTCTCCCATGCCGGAGATAATTGTCTGGCCGGTCTCTTCATCAAATTTGACCTTGAAGGTAGGATCTTCCTCGGACAACTTATTGAGAGCCAAATCTATTTTTTCTTGATGTCCTATAGTTTTGGGCTCCACAGCGACAGAGATCACAGGCTGGTAGGTCTCAATTGGCTCAAGGAGTATGGGGTGTTTCTGATCACAAAGTGTGTCTCCTGTTGAAGTATGCTTAAGACCCATAACAGCCACTATGTTACCTGCTCCGGCCTCTTTGATCCTTTCTCTCTTGTTGGCATGCATCTGCAAGATCCTGGCGGCCTTTTCCTTAAGCCTTTTTCCAGGGTTCCATACCTCATCCCCCGCCCTTAATTTTCCGGAATAGACACGCACATAAGTCATCTTGCGCCCCTGGTCCATCTGGACTTTAAAAGCAAGAGCGGCAAGCGGGGCATTGTCTTGACTGAGACGTTTTTCAACAGTGTCTGTAAAAGGATTTATGCCTTCTACCGGCGGCACATCCAGAGGACTCGGCAGATATCTGATTATGCCGTCCAGTAAAAGCTGTACCCCCTTGTTTTTAAGTGCGGAACCGCAATAAACAGGAACACACTGAAGTCCAATGCACGCCTGCCTGATGGCCTGGTGTAATTCCTGGTCACTTATGGTTTCCTCATCCAGGTACTTTTCCATTATGGCGTCATCTACGCCGGAAAGAGCCTCAAGCAGATTTTCCCTGGCCTTAGATACCTCTTGCCGATATTCTTCCGGTATGGGACTTTCTTTAAACTCGATTCCCTGAGTTGATTCGTCCCATACAACCATTTTTTCCTTAATGAGATCAAACACACCTTGGAAAGAATCCTCAGAACCAACAGGCAGTGTCAAGATAAGTGGATAGACTCCCAACCGTTCTTTCATCTGTTCAACAGCGTCCAGGAAGTCGGCTCCAAGCCGATCCATTTTATTGATAAAAGCGATTTTTGGGACTTTGTATTTGTCTGCCTGGTGCCACACAGTCTCTGACTGAGGTTCAACTCCTCCAACTGCACAGAAAACCCCAACTGCACCGTCTAATACTCTCAAGGACCTCTCTACCTCTATTGTGAAATCCACATGGCCCGGAGTATCGATTATGTGAATTTCTTTTCCAAACCAGTAAGAGGTTGTAACCGCAGAGGTAATTGTAATTCCCCTCTCCTGTTCTTCGGGCATCCAATCCATGGTAGCCTGGCCGTCATGGACTTCGCCCATCTTATGGGTTTTGCCCGTATAAAATAGAATACGCTCAGTGAGAGTGGTCTTTCCCGCATCTATATGGGCAATTATTCCTATATTGCGGATTTGTTTTATTCGATTTTCACGGGTCATATTCTGAATTGCTCAAATTTATCACAACTATCATGGTTAAGAAACTATTCAAAATCAATCACGAAAACACGAAACAAAAACCTAAAAGTCCAGTTGGCGCGTCCATCCACAGAGTTCCCTTTCGTGTTTTCAATCTTTCGCGCTTTCGTGATAATTCTTTATTGCTTCCCTTGAAATATACTCGTTGACAAAACGTATTGGTTCTATTTAACAAAAAGCCTGCAAATACACAATAAGGAACTGTCCGCAACAGCACTGAAGCATGAGTCAAATCGACAGGGATCTGCACAAGGTTATAGGGAATTTTTCATTTTGATTTAGTTGACGTGCCGCGAAATTATGCTGAAAATCAACTGGTTCCTCTGGCTTTTACAAAAGATGTTCATATTGGCACATAGTTGTCACAGACTAAAGTTCTTCATCAGGAAACAACGAAGAAATCCTGTAACCGTTCACGGGGTATAAATGTTTAGTTTTCAAGTAGTTAGAGAACCCAGCAAATCCTGCAAATCAGACCGGAAACTTACAACTCTCTGATATTAAAGGAATTCCAGAATCTGGCAACTTTTAGGGTCGAAACGCATTTATCCTATTTAATGCTTAAAAAACGCATTGTTACAGTCATTTCATACCCCGTGAACGGTTACGAAATCCTGACATGCAGGATACATGAGATCTCGGTTTTCTTCATCACTTTATAGGTCTGAAGAGAGAGGAGATCGACGATGACAGAAAAAGGTAAAGGTACAGAACGAGAAAAGGAAGTCTGCCAGGAGAAGAGAGTCTGTCCTGCCCGGGGCAAGCGCTATTCTCCTGCTCAGAAGCAGGAGATTCTGGAATATGCCGTTGCCCATGATGTT
>DFBQ01000137.1 GCA_002367355.1 Deltaproteobacteria bacterium UBA3076
CTGCGCTTATATGAAATATCCAGGCTCTCAAACAAGCCTTTTGCAGGAGGCTCAAACAGGAGTAAAATCCTGCGTCTAATGCGTGGGAACCCCACGGCCTGCCCGATTATTTCGGATGTCTTGTCAAAAAATGAAAATTCATATACGTTTCAAGCTATCCAAACATGTCAGAAAAAAATAAAATACAACTGGCACTCCTGTGTGGAGGCCGCTCTGCTGAAAGAGATGTGTCCCTTGCAGGGGCACGAGAGGTAGAAAAGGCCCTTGATCCGGGCCGTTACGATATCACGCGTTATGATCCTGCCACGGATCTTGATCGACTTGTGAGAGACACACCACACCTGGATGTTGCCTTCATCCTTCTTCACGGCAGGTATGGAGAAGACGGAACCATACAAGGTCTTTTGGATCTCATTGGTTTACCTTATCAAGGATCTGGGGTCCTGGGTAGCGCATTGGCCATGGACAAACACCTTGCCAAAGTGATTTATCAGAAGGCCGGGATACCGACTCCTCCATGGATCCACCTCCTTCGCAACGACAAAGTTGACACAAAACAAATCGTAAACCGCCTGGGTATTCCACTCATGGTTAAACCCTGCACTCAAGGATCAAGCGTTGGAATAAGGAGGGTAGCGGATGAAAACAAACTTGGTCCTGCCATAAAAGAAGCATTTCAATGGGATAACAGGGTCCTGGTTGAATCCTTCATAGAGGGTCGGGAGATCACCGGAGGAATCCTGGGCCTTGAGGAACTTTTACCACTTCCTGTGGTTGAGATCATCCCTGACCCGAGCTATTCCTTCTTTGATTACGATGCAAAGTACTTATCTGGGGCCACCAAGGAGATCTGCCCGGCAGGTATACCGAAGCAGGCATCCGAGAAAGCCCAGGCACTGGCAGTTGCTGCTCACAAAGCCTTACAGCTCCGGGCCTATAGCCGCACAGATATGATCCTTGCAGACACCGATAAAATATTCGCCCTGGAAACCAACACCATTCCCGGGATGACTCCGACCAGCCTATTCCCCCAAGCCGCGGAGGCAGCGGGGATTACCTTTAGTAAACTACTTGATCAACTTATTGACATGGCATTATCCGGAACAGTGCCTTAAGTGCACTAACGTCTCTCTCTCTTACGGAAAAGTATTCGAACGGGAGTTTGCTTCAGGCCCAATTGCTCGCGAAACTGGTTTGCCAGGAATCGTTTATAGTGAGATGGTATAAAGTCAGGGTAGTTCGCAAACAAGAGGAACTTTGGCGGTTTTGTTGCTACCTGCGTCGTATAGTAGAGTTTCAAGTGGTGTCCTTTGGAGATGGGAGGAGTTCTTTTTGCTAATGTCTTTTGCAGAACACTGTTGACGCTGCCTGTATTAATTAACGCATTAAAATCAACATAGACATCGTCTATCAAGGGTAAAATCCGGTTGACACACTTCCCAGTGAGCGCTGAGATGTTTAGGTGGGGAGAATAAGGAATAAACCGCTTTGCCCGCTCCAGCTCCCCTGATCTTGATTTCACTAATGACTGGTCTTGCTGGATCAGGTCCCTTTTGTTGAACAGGGTAATACATGCCCGTCCATATCTTTCTGTGTAGCCAATCAGCCGTTTATCCTGATCCGTAATTCCTTCTGAAATATCCATTACAATAAGGACAATATCACAGGCCTTAATAACATTAATGGCCTTAATAATACTGAATTTTTCTATTTTATCACTGACCCTGGCCTTTCGCCTTATGCCCGCAGTATCAGTAAACAGAATGTCCTTTCTGCCGGGTCGCTGAAGAAGTGTGTCTATGGCATCTCTTGTAGTGCCCGGCACATCGGTAACAATCATGCGAGGCTCTCCCACCAGTCTATTAAGTAAGGAGGATTTCCCCGTGTTTGGTCTACCGATTAACGCCACTTTTATTGGCTTATCCTTGGGTTCCTGAGTTAAACCTTCGAGGTCTGCCGGAATGTCTTTTACAGGCCGGTCCATGTGCTTGAGCACATCAACCACTCTTGTCATCAGGGCATTCATTCCCTTCCCGTGTTCAGCCGAGACGGGAATGACTTCGTTCACACCTAATTCGTAAAATTCACCCAGATCGAGCTCGCGAGAAGGATTATCCACCTTGTTTATTACTATTAAATATGGTTTCTTATATGGACGTAGTGCGTCGATGATTTCCCTGTCTGCCGGAGTGAGGCCTTCTTTAACATCCAGAATTATCAAAAGCAGATCAGATTCTTCTACTGCCTTTAAGCTTTGCTCATGGACAATTTGGGATATTCGGTCCAGGTCGGGAGACCTGTCCATGCCGCCTGTATCTATAAGTTGCATTGTAAGACCCTCCCATCTGAGTTCGGCATAGCGGCGGTCTCTGGTGAGCCCGGGGGTCGAATCTACCAGTGCATCTCTTGTGCGGGTAAGCCGGTTGAGAAGTGTAGATTTCCCCACGTTTGGGCGTCCTATCAGTGCAACCTTTGGTATTATTTTTTTGTTTTTGAATTTGGAATTCATGTTGTTGTAGTAAAGTTAGATAATTTTAAACGCAGTCATCGGGCATCCCTGGAAACGACTACCGGAAGTCCCTCAACGGGACAAGAGATGCGGCGATTTTGCGAATGGTACAATAAATATAGCGCAACCAGCAAAATTTTCACTGATTAATATATTCTCAAGTTTTCGAAAAATAGTTGGTCAGAAAAACAAGGATTTGGAATAATTTTTGCTGCAGGTATTCAAAAAGTAGTATAGATGAAAAGTATACGGTACTACCGGACGTCATTCCCGCGAAGGCGGGAATCCACTGACTGTCACCCAGACTTATTGAGAAGTTGCCATATGCTTGACGATAACCCAAATAGTCATCTAATCTGTAAAGGGTATCGGAAAATCCTTTTTTGCTGTATTTTTATGAGGTGATAAGTATGTCACAAAAGCGTATTTTAGTCCTTCTTGCACCTGGCTTTGAGGAGCTTGAGGCAGTAGCTGTTATTGATATCTTGAGGAGGGCGGGGATAGAGGTTATATCTGCAGGAACGATTTCAGGACCAATCAGTTCAGCCCGCAATGTCGTGATTTTGCCTGATAAGTTACTTGATGAGGTGACAGAAGAGGCCTTTGATTTGATAGTCCTGCCCGGTGGAATAGACGGTACAGAAAACCTTGCCAAGGATCAAAGAGTAGTAAAAATGCTTCAAAAACAACTGGGGTCCGGTAGGGCTGTCGGGGCAATATGCGCTGCTCCGACCGTTCTTGACCGATACGGCCTTGCCCAGGGGAAAACCATTACATGTCATCCAACATGTAGAGGCGCAATACAGAAAGCCCAGCTTTCAGAAGATCGGGTAGTCCGGGATGGTCTCCTTGTGACGAGTCAAGGTCCGGGTACGGCCATCGAGTTCGCTTTGAATCTCGTTGAACTGCTTATGGGAAAGGATAAGATGCTCAATGTAAATGCTGGGGTATTGGCTCGAATTGATTAGTGAAAATATAGTATTTTTTAGAATGAGCCGCTAGCAAAACTCAAAATTTTGTTCGAGGGCAAAGCGCGAGGAGGTGAAAAAG
>DFBQ01000205.1:0-4736 GCA_002367355.1 Deltaproteobacteria bacterium UBA3076
TGCCCTGTGAACGCTTACAAAAAATACAAACTTACAGTCCCCCCTTTATGACCATGAAAAAACCTTATCTCTTTTGCAGTGCAGAAACATAAGAAATATTTTTCTCTTATTTAAAAACTATTCATTTCCCACCCTCCCTGCCCTTTAATCTCAATAAAATTCTTACTTTTCCTTCGGCATGGATGTTGCGAAATTGGGCTAAAAAAATGTTCAAAATAAATAAAACACAAGGAGATATCATCATGTTAAAAGATTTAAGTAAATAGAAAATGTGTTCCCTAATGGTCGCATTCATTTTCTTTTTCAACACAACAGGATTAGCGGGGCTTGCAATAGCCTCAAACCTTCCACAGTCCGAGTCTTCGGACAGTGCTTTGCTTCTTAGTCAAAAAATACAAGAAGTGAGTACCAGTCTGAAGCTCGAAGGCCCCCTGTGCCTATGCCGACTATATGGTCCATGCCTTGGAGATCATCATCTATGCCCTGATTGATCTGTTGTGCCAGGACAGAGGGGAGCTGTCTTAACTCGTCGCAAAAGGCGCAACGAACTATACTTCCACAACCTTTAGTCCCATTCTTCGGGCTGCTGTAATCTGCCGCTGATCAGAAGAGACAAAAAGATCGGGTTCTGTGACAAGAGCACAGGCAAGATGGATAGCATCCATGGCCCGCAACGTGGCCTTCTCAAGACACTGAATCGTCAAGCTGATAACCTCCGGCGTCAAGTTACACACATTTATGTCTCTCAGATCGACCGCTATCAGGCCTTTTGTTTTTTGATACTCTCCGGGCTGAAGTTTCTTCTCCCGGACCAAGCGGTTCAGGGTGGATAACAATTCCGGGAGACAGATGATGCTCAGGACCAATTGATTAGCCTGGAGACAGATCCGGGCCACCTCATCGCTGCCGGGTTCCTCTATATAGCGCTTGGCAAAGGCGGATGTGTCAAAAAAAACCTTCACTAATCAGCTTCCGATCGATCCTTCAGGATTTCTCTGCTGATTGATACCCCTGGAATAGTCAAACGGGGTATTGCCTTTTTCCAGGCCGACTCTGACTTGGGAATAGGTACAATATCGGCAACAGGCCGACCCTTTCGGTAAATACGAAGCACATCTCCCTGTTCCACCGCGTCAAAATATGCTTTTGTATGTTTTCTCAATTCTGCGACATTGATTTCCTGCATTTGTTCGGCTCCTATGGAATTAAGAAGTTTAGAGCTGGATGTACAACTCAGTGTACTCTAGGTTTTTCGATGAGGCAAATGGATTTTCCAGGGAGGATGGAGAGGATTTTCTTCAAGCTGCTTTATGTCCGTAAAGCCTTATCTTGATCCACCCCCCGATTGTCTCAATAAGAGACAGATACAGGGAGGAACAAAGACCTATCAAAAACAGGGCTACAAGGATCTTTGCCAGATTACTCTGGTACAGGGCCTTTCTTATTATATAACCAATCCCATTAGTTGCAGCCAGAAATTCAGCTATTATGGTGCCGACCAGGGCCATTGTCCCGCTTCCTACTATCACGGTTGTGATCTTGTCCATGTTTTCAAAGGTCCTTATGGAAAGTTCCAGCCTCCAGTTGATTCTGCCTGTTATCCTGAAAAAGTGCTCGACCTCCTCCACAGGCTGCGCAAATATACCTATGAAGCTCAGAAGCAAAGGGAAGTAACATATCATCACTGCTATGAGAAGCCTGGATGCCAGTCCGTCACCCAGGAACAGGAATATTATGGGTGCAACCGCAACTATGGGATATGCCTGGAGGTTATAGGCCGCTGTGCGCGTGAGGTTGCCGGGCCAGGTACTCAATCGGCCCACGAGCCCGACTGCCGTTGCAAGTACAATGGCAACCATATGTCCTGCTATTGCAACAGCCAGGGTATCCAGCACTGCCTTTACGTATAGCAGGCCATTCTGACTAGCCACCTGTAACACTTCCAAAGGCGGCGGTATCAGGTAGTCAGAAAAACCGTATACTATCTTTACGCCCCATAGCAGGCCTAAAGCCGTTGCATAAATAGAGATGAACTGAAACAGGCGTTTCAGGGTTCTCATGCCTGATGCTCACTGGTGCTTGCTGCGGATTTGAGTATTGCGTAGACTCGTTCTTGCACCAGCTCTTCAGGGGTCTCCATGCCCTCTTGCTGGTCAAGGCCGGTTATTTTATGAATTCTATCAGTGCCTGTCGCAGGACCGTGGGGAAGGACATAGATAGTCTGTGAAAAACGGGCTACTTCAAGGGCATTATGGGATATATAGATAAATGTCTTTTGAGGAAACAGGGCCTTTAATCTTTCAAGGATGTGGTTCCGGGTGGGCTCATCCACATTGGCGAGTACTTCATCTGCTATCAGCAGATCAAATTCCTGGACCAGATATCTGGCAAGATTTATTCTGTTTTTCTGTCCCATAGACAGCCCTGAAAAGCGGCTTTCCAGATGGGCCTCCATTCCATAATCCTTTAATATGGTAGTAAGGAGTGAGGTCTTGGAGGCCGGGGTCACAGACCTGAGATGTGCGCCGACCGTATTCCATCCCGGTATGCGTTCTGCATTGTGGGTGTATAGGACGCGCCTGGAATTCGGGATATCAATGTCACCTTGCATTGGGGAAAGTTCCCCACTGATAAGTCTTGCCAGTGTGCTCTTTCCCGTTCCTGAAAGCCCGAACAGGGCAAAAAAACCAGGTCCTTCTATTGACCAGTCAAGATTACTGAAGACAGGAAAATTTGCCCCGGGGTAAGTGTAGTGGAGATTTCTGCAGGCAATGTGCATTTAAACTTTAGGCTTTTTCTTCTTACGTCTTTTTTTTGATGATCTTCTTAACTGTTTTGTCAAGCACGTCTTTTTTTAGCCTGATTGTGTCGGATTCTGCTCCGAAGACCACGTGTTTCAGATACTCAAACCCGAACTGCATGAGGGCGATATCGTCTTTCAGGATCTTCTCGAGGGTATTATCCTTCACTGCAAATGAGCCAAGAAAGGGGCTTTCAAAGACGTATTTTCTGAATCGCTCCATGTTGGTCGTGACCATAAAGAATAGTTGCTTTGCCTTTTCAGGCATCTTGGCCCCTTCACCAAAAGAGGCCTTGCGCAGAAGGAGTTCGAGCCATCCGCGATTCATTGAGTCATAGAGGTCGGCCTCCTGGTCTGCTCTCCAGGAGTCAACAGTCCACTCGGTGGGTTCATTAAATCCTTTGCAGTGATCCTCTCTGACCACAAAAAAGAACTCTTCTTCCTCCCCGGTGTGTTTTTCCTGCTGTCTGAGACTTGCAATTCCTAAGGGGTAGTAACGACAGCAGACAGGACGGTCGGAATAGATCTGGCAACCTTTCGGGCTGACAAAGGGGCAGCGCCCCCCTTCTTCTTCCAGCATTTTGAGCCTGGCAATTGGCAGTTCTGTTTGGCCAAGTATCTCAGGCGTCGTATAGAGTTGCAAAAACATATCCGCTGTGAGACCGAGCCTGTTCTTGATTCGAACTATATCGTACGGGGTGAGAATAATATTTACGTTGTGGCAGCACCGGTTAAAACAGGATATCCCCGGGTAACAGCGGAAATTGAACGTGCTGTCCTTTTCAAGGCGGACAGGATCTATCACCCCGCCGGGCTTACCCATCTTGAGGGCATCACCGATCTTTTTTTCAATGTGTTCAAGTGTCATATGTTTTTATCCATGTCCAGAGTTCATTGATTATATGCTTTACGCAAAACCGCGTTGAAAGCCAATATGGCAAAGAAGAAATAAACGGTCTTAGTCTATAATCCAATCTTTCTTGATCGGCAATGACTCGTGGCAGGATTGAGGATTAGTGCGTGCAAATTTTTCCAGTCTTGCCAGTTCCTCAGGCGTGTTTGCACTGGTGAGACATTCAAGGGAGGGACATATTTTTAGGATATTAGCAGGACCAGCAATGTGGCACGGTATGTCTTCCAACAGAGATTGAAGGCTTAGGTTACCGGCACTGATTCGGTTATCAACAATGGGGAGAAGGGATTTGTGATATATGGCATGCAGTGGTTCAAGACCCTGAGGCGTGCCTGGTATCACAACAGGGGCCCATGTAGGGATCTTCCACATCAGATCGAGTAGTTCTGAATTCAGGAGCGGCATATCACATCCCAGTAAAAAAATCCTTTCTGCCTTTGTGTGGCGGAGCGCGCTTTGAAGCCCGGCCAAAGGGCCCAGTCCAGGCAAGATATCCGGAAAGATAGGAAGTCCTGAATAGGAGTATGGTTCAGGTTCGTTGGCTATAATGATAACTTCCCGGCACGCGCCCATGGCCGCCTGCACTATGGCATCTATAACATAGCCGGTGAACCAGGGAGCCAGGGCCTTGTTACTGCCGAATCTTTGGCTTTTTCCCCCTGCCAGAATGGCGGCTGAACGTGATGAATTTGGTGATTTGGTGATTTGGTGATTTGGTGATTGAGGAATTGAGGGATTATAATCAATAGAATACATTCAATGAACCTTTGAACCTCTGAACGGTTACTAAAAATGATTGGTGATTCAGTATCATCAGAATAAAACAATTCTTGAATAATTTCGACCTATGCAGTTAGCTTTTAGCCATTAGCGGTTAGCTTTTGGATAAAACTGTTGGCATCCTTCATAGCAAGCCAAAAGTAGTTTACACTTTTGGGGGTAATATACCTCGAAAAATACGACCTGTGCGATTAGCTACTGACCGTTGGCTTTTAGCTTAACAACCCGTTTTTATACAAAGTT
>DFBQ01000205.1:4745-13157 GCA_002367355.1 Deltaproteobacteria bacterium UBA3076
AAAAGTGTAAACTACAAAATGAAGAATGCCCATATTATTATATTTTATGTGAGTTCATTCCTTTCTGCCAGGATTTTCTCCTTGACAATTTCCCTTTGCATTAATATAAAGAAATGAGAAATTACTGAGTGGAAATTCAGTATTGTCCTGCCCAAAGAAGAGGTCCTCGGGGTGCGAAGTGGGGGTGTGTTTTAAGTTCAAAGATAACCGTTAGTTATTAAGTCTAATATGTGTGTTTGGCAGTCACCTTGATCGCGGAACACGTGAATTGATATTTTTTGTTATTATTTTTAGACAATCTTGATTAATAATTCGGAAATTTTCGGAGGGAGGTGGACAGGCAAGAGGGACCGAATACAACATTATACAACATTACGGCCGGAAACGTTAATAATTTGAACAAATAATTTAAATTTAGGAGGTATTATTATGCCAAGCTATGTCATTGAAGAGAAGTGTGACGGTTGCAAGGGCGGGGAGAAAACAGCATGCATGTACATCTGCCCCAACGACCTCATGATTCTTGATCCTGAGGCAATGAAGGCCTACAACCAGGAGCCGGATCAGTGCTGGGAATGTTACAATTGTGTAAAGATCTGTCCGCAGGGTGCTATTGAGGTCCGTCATTATGCAGACATCGCTCCTATGGGCGGTTATGTCCAGCCTATGCGCAGCTCTGACTCCATTATGTGGACCGTCAAGTTCCGCAACGGCAACATAAAACGTTTCAAGTTTCCGATCAGGACCACTCCTGAAGGTTCCATCAAGCCATACGAGGGAAAGCCCGAGCCAGGCCCGATCGACGACGGTGTTTTGTTCACCATGGCAGGTCAGACCCTTGAAACTCCGTAAGACTTCTCTGAGTTAAGAAGTGGCTGAACTGGAGAATTAAGAAAAAGTTACACAACGAGTAAATCATTAAGGAGGATTTAAGATATGGCTCTTAGAAATAAACCAACATGGGAACTCCTGGCCGAGCCGGATCTGTCCAAGGTTCCTGTTGAAGAGTTAGAATATGATGCCATAATTGTTGGCGGTGGTATGGCTGCTACTGGTTCGGCTTTTGAGATAGGCAAGTGGATGCCGGCCGGCTCCAAGGTATGTCTAATTGATAAGGCCGCCCTTGAGCGTTCAGGCGCTGTGGCCCAGGGTCTTTCCGCCATCAATACATATATTGGCGAAAACGCCGTGGCTGATTATGTCCGCATGGTCCGTGGTGACCTCATGGGTGTTGTCCGCGAAGACCTGATCTTTGACCTGGGCCGTTTCGTTGATGATTCTGTTATGCACTTTGAGGAGTGGGGTCTTCCCATCTGGAAGAAGAAGGGCGACGAGGGCAAGAGCCTGAGAGACGGTGGTCAGCCTGTCCGCACCGGTAAATGGCAGATCATGATCAACGGCGAGTCCTACAAGTGTATCGTGGCCGAGGCCGCCAAGAACGCCCTGGACGAAATGGGCTATGACCTTCACGAGCGCGTCTATATCGTGAAGCTCCTTCTGGATGCCAACAAGCCCAATACCATTGCCGGTTGCGTCGGCTTCAGTGCCCGTGAGAACAAGGTAATTGTGTATAAGTGCAAGGCCATGATAGTGGCCTGTGGCGGCGCGGTTAACATTTTCCGCCCAAGGGCCACTGACGAAGGTAAGGGCCGTGCCTGGTACCCGATCTGGAATGCCGGTTCCACTTACACTATGTGTATGCAGGTCGGCGCCGAGATGACCATGATGGAAAACCGTTTCACCCCGTCCCGTTTCAAGGACGGCTACGGGCCTGTCGGGGCCTGGTTCCTGCTCTTTAAGGCCGGTGTGACCAACTGTTTTGGCGAAAGTTATGCCTTTACTGATGCTGCAAAAGAAGAGCTGGCAAAATATGCACCTTATGGTCTGCAGCCGGTTACCCCCACCTGCCTCAGAAACCACCTGATGCTCAAGGAATTGAAGGAAGGCCGCGGTCCTATTTACATGGACACCGCTGCTGCACTCAAGAAGTTCCTGGATGACAAGAAGGCAGAGGGCATGGATGACAAGGCCCTTAAGAAATACTGGAAGGAGCTTGAGAGTGAGGCATGGGAGGATTTCCTTGACATGTCGTGCGGTCAGGCAGGTCTGTGGGCTGCCATGAACATCGAGCCTGAGAAGGTCGGTTCTGAGATCATGCCTACTGAGCCCTACATGCTGGGAAGCCATTCCGGCTGCTGCGGCATCTGGGTCAGTGGTCCTAATGAAGACTGGGTCCCGGATGACTACAAGTGGGGCTACAATCGTATGACGACCGTCAACGGCCTGTTCACAGCCGGTGACGGCGTAGGGGCCTCCGGGCACAAGTTCTCATCCGGTTCACACGCCGAGGGCCGTATGGCTGCCAAGTCAATGGCCAAGTATGTCATAGATAACGCCAGCTTTGCCCCTGCCCTTAAGCAGAGTGCAGACGAGCTCAAGGCAGAGATCTATAAGCCGGTCGTACACTACGCCGAGCACAGCAAAATGACCACTGACGATATGATCAACCCCAATTACATCAGGCCGCGCCATATGATGGAGCGTCTGATGAAGTACACCGACGAGTACGGTGGTGGCTGGTCCCCGTATTATATGACCAATGCAAAGCTCCTTTCGATCGCAATGCACCATCTTGATATGCTCCGCGAGGATTCTGAAAAATTGGCTGTCAGCGGTCTGCATGAGCTGATCCGCGCATGGGAGATGAATCACCGCATCTGGTGCGTTGAGGATCACCTCCGTCATATCGCGTTCCGTGAAGAGAGTCGTTATCCCGGCTTCTACTATCGTGGTGATTTTCCTGATACGGATGCTAAGTCCATGGAGGATGGTGGATGGAAGTGCTTTGTCAACTCCAAGTACGATCCTGAAACGGGCGAGTGGTCCACATTCAAGAAGACGTTGCACCAGATCATTCCTGACTAATTCAATATCTTAGTTTAAGGAAGGATGGTCAGGTGATTTAGACCTTCTAACAGATGACCAGGCGTCGTTATGGCGGCGCCTGGCATTTTTTTGAATTAGGAATTAGGAATTAGGAATTGGCAATGAGTAATAGTGATCTGGAAATCTGACTGTGTTTTTCAGGAGCTAACTTCCAATTTTCAATTCCTGATTCCTAATTTAGTATTTAATTAAATCAATTTTTGAGGAAGGAGCGGGCGTATGAGTGGAAGTATACTCGTGGTGGGTGGCGGCTTCAGCGGCCTTACAGCCGCGGTTGAGGCCGCTGAAATGGGATATGATGTCTATATAGTAGAGAAAGAGAGTTATATGGGTGGACGGGTGACTCAGCTTAACAAGTATTTCCCAAAGCTATGTCCTCCCACATGCGGGCTTGAGATAAACTACAAGCGCATTAAGACCAGTCCGAGGATCACCTTTTACAATCTTGCAGAAGTGGAGTCTGTGTCCAGAGGGCCGGGTGACTTCAATGTACAGGTAAAGGTGAATCCGAGGTACACCACCCCACAGTGCACCAGTTGCGCAGCAGGGGCCGAAGCAGTTGCAACTGAGATCCCCAATGAATTCAATTTTGGCCTGAATACGCGGAAGTCCTTCTATATGCCCAACATGATGGCCTTCCCCAATCAGTGTGTGCTGGATCCCTCCGCAGTCTCTTCAGGAGGTGACGGCCAGCAGGTCAAGGATGCCATGCCTGCCGGGCATGTGGACCTGGACCAGAAGGCAGAGAGCGTAAGCCTGAATGTCGGGGCCATTATTATAGCGACCGGATGGAATCCATATGATGCCACAAAGATGGACAATCTCTGTTTTGGAAAATACGATAATATAGTCACAAATATGATGATTGAGCGTATGGCATCTGCATCAGGGCCTACTGAGGGAAAGATTGTGCGACCATCTGACAAGGAAGAGCCAAAGACAGTGGGCTTTGTCCAGTGCGCAGGTTCCAGAGATGAAAATCATCTGAAATACTGCTCGTACATCTGCTGTATGGCCACACTGAAGCAGGCCTGTTACCTGAGGGAGCAGTCGGAAGATGTGGAGATATATATCTTCTATATTGATATCCGCTCTCCAGGGCTGAAATATGAAAACTTCTATAGCAAGGTCAAGGAAGACAAAAAGGTCCACTTCATCAAGGGCAAGGTGGCCGAGGTAAAAGAGGGATCGAGCCCCGGCAGCGTTGTGCTGGTGGCGGAA
This sequence comes from Deltaproteobacteria bacterium UBA3076, assembly GCA_002367355.1. Lineage (GTDB taxonomy): Bacteria > Desulfobacterota > Dissulfuribacteria > Dissulfuribacterales > UBA3076 > UBA3076. The sequence continues at coordinate 8,913 of DFBQ01000205.1, forward strand.
GATACCATTGGCGGCGGCAAGGTCGAACAGGAAGTAGATCTTGCAGTACTGGCCACAGGGATGCAGCCGACAGGGGCAACAACACAGATTCCAGGGATCGAATACAACTCTGACGGCTTTGTGGTACCTAATGATGGCATTATTCCATGCGGTTGCGCCAAGCGGCCTATTGATGTAGTTTCATCTGCTCAGAGTGCAACTGCTGCGGCCTTGAAGGCTGTTCAGACGTTGGTGAGGAGGGCAGGCTGATGTCGAAAAAAGTAGGACTTTATATATACACTGGAGATGGTATTGCCGAGGCCTTGGATATAGACAAGCTCGTAGAGGTTGCAACCGGACTCGGCCTTGAGATAGTACGTACCCATGCTGACCTGTATTCACCCGAAGGCGCGGCTATGGTGAAGCAGGATATAGATAATGAAGGGGTGGATGCAGTTGTTCTGGCTGGAATTTCCCCCAGATATGAGTTTGAGATCCTTGATTTCCCCGATATAATAGTGGAAAAGGCGAGTCTTCGTGAACTGGTTACATGGAGTCATCCGGTCAATGCGGACGATGAGAACGCAGATGCCCAGAAAGAGCATGTGCAGGAACTGGCTGAAGACTATATCCGCATGGCGGTTGTCAAGGTGCAAAAGTCCGAGCCTGTAGAGCCTTTTAAAACCGAGGAGATCAATCAGCGCATCCTTATCATTGGCGGCGGGGTCACAGGTTTGACTGCCGCGCTTGAGGCGGCTGAGGCAGGGCACGAAAGTATTTTAGTTGAGCGGCAGGCTGAGCTTGGTGGTTGGGGAGCAAAGCTCAGGAAGCAGGTCCCTGTAGGCCCTGAGTACTCTGAGCTTATCAATCCTGTGGTCCAGGATCTGATTGACAGAGTCAACGCCGGCGACAAGATAACAGTCAAGACCAATACTGAAGTGGCCCGTATAGGCAATGCCCCTGGAGACTTCAGGGTCAGCCTGAAGGAGACAGGGAGCAAAAGTGAGTGGGATGCACCGTTTCCACTGACAGATGCGGAGATGCTGGACGAGAGCGGCAAAGAGCTTTCGGCTGAAGATCAGAAAAAGAAGTATGAAGAGAAGAACGAGGGACGTAAGGACTACATGGAGGAGGATTCCAGCGCCGAGGTGTGCGGTGCGGTGATCCTGGCATCAGGGTGGAAACCTTACGAACCGGCAGAAGACGAGTTCAAACACCTGGCCTGGGGCAATCCCAATGTCATAACCAACTGTCAGTTTGAGGAAATTGCCAAGAATGGCAAGATTGTTCGCCCATCTGACGGCAAGGAAGTTAAATCAGTGGCCTTTATTCAGAGCCCCGGGGGTTCCAAGGACGATGCTGATTTCCCTTATGCCTCAGTAGCCACAAGCCTTGTGTCACTCAAGCAGGCCAAGTACCTTCGTGAGGACCAGCCGGAAGACGGCAAGGCATATGTCTTGTATGAGCACATGCGTACTTCAGGGCAGTATGAGTATTTCTACCAGGGCCTTCAGAACGATCCGGGGATCTTTCTTACCAAGGGAGACGTTACTGAGGTCAAGGACAACGGCTCAGGCGGGCTGACCGTCAATGTAGACAATACCCTTATCGGCGGCGACATCAGCCTGGATGTTGATCTCGCGGTCCTTGCCACAGGGATGGTCCCGACCACCAAGGACGACCCGGTTGTGAACCTGGCATACAGGCAGGGTCCGGGCTTTCGTGACCTGGACCTGTTCGGAGGCTACTGCGATTCAAACTTCATCTGTTTCCCATATGAGACAAGGCGGACAGGGATCTATGCCGCAGGCGGAGTCCGCAGGGGCATGACCATAGAAGAGGCAATGGAGGACGCCGCAGGCGCAACACTCAAGGCCCTGCAATGCCTGAAGGCCATTGACGAAGGTCACTCGGTCCATCCACGTACATGGGATTTTGACTATCCGGATTTCTACTTCCAGCGCTGTACACAGTGTAAGCGTTGTACTGAAGAGTGTCCGTTTGGTGCCCTGGATGACGATGAGAAAGGTACTCCCAAGCTTAATCCGTCAAGATGCCGTCGATGCGGTACGTGCATGGGCGCATGTCCGGAGCGCATTATCAACTTCAAGGACTATAGCATTGACATCGTCGGTTCGATGATCAAATCCATCGAGGTGCCTGACGACGACGAGGACAAGCTGAGGTTGCTTATCTTTGCATGTGAAAACGACGCATATCCAGCCCTGGATATGGCAGCCAGAAAGGGCCTTTCCTGGTCACCACTGGCCAGAATCATTCCTGTCCGGTGTCTCGGCTCTGTCAACGTGGCATGGATCAAAGACGCCATGTCAAGTGGAATGGACGGCGCTTTGCTCCTTGGCTGTAAATTCGGCGACGATTACCAGTGTCACTTTGTGAAGGGCAGTGAGCTGTCAGAGAAGCGCATGGCAAATGTTGCCGAGTCACTAGCCTCCCTGGGAATTGAGGCGGAGCGTGTAAAAATGGCACAGGTCGCCATTGACGAGTATGATCAAATTCCGAAGATCATAAATGAATTTATGGATGAAATATTTGAGTTGGGACCGAATCCATTTAAAGGTTTCTAGGAGGTACTAATCATGGCTGAACGAAATCAGGTGCAGCCGGACCTGGCGTTCGTAAAGGGCGTCATGGAGGCAGGTGGAGACACGGTTAATCGCTGCTATCAGTGTGCAACGTGCTCCATAATTTGCCCTCTGTCCACAGATGAGAGCCCATTCCCCAGAAAAGAGATGCTCTGGGCCCAGTGGGGTCTGGGATCCAAGGTCGCTGGGGATGCAGATGTCTGGTTGTGTCACAACTGTGGTGATTGCACAAAGTATTGTCCCAGGGATGCCCGCCCCGGGGATGTGCTGAGCGCAATCAGGATAAATGCCATACGACACTATGCCCAACCAAAGGCCCTGGCGAATTTGCTGAACAGTGCGGGCGGTGTAATAGGCACTGTAATTGCGTCGATGCTCGCTGTTATGGTAGTGGCATTTCTCTGGTCCTTATACACAAAAGAGGCATTTCCAATTCCAGAGGGCACTGTTGTATATCACAAGTTCCTGACTGTGATACCAATAGACGCTCTATTTCTCTCCATTTTTGCCCTTGCGGCATACGCCGGCATAAAGGGGGTGCTCCAGTTCTGGAGTGATATCTCCAAGGGCGCAGGACTACGGAGTTCGTATACAGGGAAGGCTGCAACGCCTGACTTGGGGCCTTTTCTGGTCAAGTATGTATGGCCTGCTGTTAAGGAGATACTGACCCACGAGCGCTTTAAGAAATGCGGAGAGGTGGCAGAGCGTGCAACAGGGCACCTCTGGGTCCTGTGGTCATTCATTATTCTGTTTGCCGTGACCATCCTTGTCATGATTCAGGCGGATGTGCTGGCCATTCTATTTCCTGATGCCGGGTTTGAGACACCTCTTGTCCAGTATCATCCGGTCAAGATCGCGGCCAACATCGGAGCTGTCATGCTCATCGCCGGGGTCTGGATGCTCAGGAATATGAGGAACCAGAAGACTGCAGAAGGGACTATTAAGAGTTCAACACAGGACTGGATCCTGATATGGCTCATCTTTGCAGTGGGCGTGAGCGGTGTCGCTGCAGAGATAATACGTCTCACTGACGTTGCGATCCTGGCCTACCCGGTATACGTGCTGCATTTGGGGTGTGTTGCAACTCTGTTCCTTTCCATTCCGTACTCCAAATTTGCTCATCTGCTTTATAGGACCACTGCTTATGTGCATGAGCGCTGGGCAAGGGATGTGAGAGCAGGCAAGGCCGGCTTNNTTTTTTTGTGATCAAAAGAGCTTGCTTTTTTTAAACAGGTCACTATTATGGAGTGTTCAATTTGGCTGGTGTAGCTCAATTGGTAGAGCAGCTGATTTGTAATCAGCAGGTTGCGGGTTCAAGTCCCATCGCCAGCTCCATTGGAAAAGTGCGGAGAGGTTCCCGAGTTGGCCAAAGGGGACAGACTGTAAATCTGTTGGCGATGCCTTCGGAGGTTCGAATCCTCCCCTCTCCACCAATAGATATAGTTAGTGTATGAACGAAAAGGCCGTTCAGACACAATTTTGAATGCTAAATTTTGAATTTTGAATTTAAAATGCTTTTAATTCTTAACTCTTAATTGGTTTCCCTTTGGGCGGGAATAGCTCAATTGGCTAGAGCATTAGCCTTCCAAGCTGAGGGTTGCGGGTTCGAGTCCCGTTTCCCGCTCCATGGAAATAGGTGCCCATGTAGCTCAGTCGGTAG
>DFBQ01000031.1 GCA_002367355.1 Deltaproteobacteria bacterium UBA3076
TAAAAGGGTGGGGAACGTGTGCCTAAAGACCAATTCCTACTAATATTTACAAACCCATCCTCCCTTACGGAAGAAACTTAGTGGCACCGACGACCGGCCGTTACCAAAGCGGCAGTAACTTGCGGGAAGGTATACCCACCTCTTCCCTTATCTTTCTTGTGTCTTTTCTGCTGCCATCAAACAAAAGGGCTATGTCAAAGGAGTCAGGCTCGTAGTTTCTTAGAGACTCCCAGCAGGAGCAGTGACCGACAAGTGTCAGGTCCAGGGCATTCTCCTGTATAATGGAGTCCATAAAGTCTTTGACGACAACGGGTCCGACAAAAACGATGCGACGGCCTTTGTCTTCAATAGCTACCAATCTTTCCGCCAATCTCTCTCGCACGCTGTGATAGTCTTTGAGTTTTATCATTACGAATTTGGCGGCGAGCCGTGACTTGGCCTCAATGCCTTTCGGGGTCAAGAGATAGACATAACCTATTTTGCGGGGATTTTTCCGAAAGTTCCCAATCTTGACCAGGCCCTTTTCCAAAAAACTTTTGAGGACATAATTTACCTGACCGAGGCTTATACTGGCTTGCTCGGCAAGTTGGCGCTGGGTAGAGATCTCCTCTCTGTCTAAGGTATCTAATATTTGGAAATGATCTTCTGAGAGTTCCATGAGATTGGTTGCCTAATATTGCTCATCTTTGAACAAGTTTTTTATACTGAACGGGCTTCAAAGTCAAGGGGAAAATGCAGGCAGCAAAGCGGGTTTGGGGGTCGGACAGTGGAAAAATTGGGGGACGTTGTATAATGGGGGACGTTGCTATGTAACTGCGTTATTTTAATATATCCCAAATACCCTCATCATTGTCAATCAATTTCTTACCTCTTTCTGCACACCTTTAGGGAACCGCCCCAGTTAAATTCGCTCCGCTCGTCTTCTGCGAAGAATTGAACAGGGCAGATATCACGTTTTTTCGCCGATAAAAATCTTCACAGGAAAATCTTTAAGTAAAATATCCACAGTAGCTAAAGGCATTTTTTCCAGCTTAGCTTGCGCTGCAAGCATTCGGTCAAATGGGTCACGATGTGAAATATCCCACGCTCCTGCAAGCTGAGCATGTTCAGCGGTAACGGGCATCGATTCAAAGCCTGCTCGTACTATCCATTCAGGTACATTTTTTGCGATTTCGGCAGCATCAGGAAGCTTCCCTAAACGAAATTTTGTTGCAATTTCCCAAACCGATGCAGCACTCACAAATACTGCATTATTTTTATCTTTCACAAATCTTTTAATCCCAGCCGGCAATTTAGGATCATCAAATAACCACCACAAAAAAATGTGAGTATCCAACAACATAGCTACGATTCCCAGGCTTGCAATTCATCTTCAGGCAAAGGCTCAAAGAACGAATCAGTCACTGCCCCCTTTGCAATCCCTGGAACTCGTTCTTTCACAGGAGCCAGCGGAACTAATTTAGCATAGGGTTTACCCGCCTTGCCAATTATGATTTCCTCACCGGTATGAGCGCGAGCTAACAATTTGGAAAAGTATGTTTTTGCCTCATGCACATTAACAATATCCATAATAATCACCTGCTTTAGCTTAGTCTACAAACTTAGTCTATATCAATGGTCCTTAAAATACAACAATAAAATCCTTCGTGATCTGGGGGACATCCTTTTTTATTCTTAGACAGGATTTACATAGAATCTGAGGGACGTCCTTGACCCCAGTTAAATAAAAAGCAAACATAATTTCACGGGGCAGGCTATATTGAATATAAGGATAAAGGGGGACATCCTATGTTCCCCTGTCAAGCTAAATAATTTCTTTTTTAAAAACAGCTAGTTGAACATTTGGGTGTCCAAACAAGCGCAAGTTCCCCCTTGAGCCTGTAACAACTCCTGCAACCTGCCCGCAACGCTCTCGCCCTGCCCGCCTCGCTCTGCTTGGCAGGCGGGCTGGCTTGCGAGGCGGGCGGGAAGGTCCGGCGGATCACTCACCAATAGCGAACCCTGGATCTAATCGTTATCAGTATCCGGCGTGCTTTTAATAAGCCTATCATCCCTTATCCAGATTCCAGAATTCAGTGAGAGGCCCATGATTGTTTTGATAGGGGACGTTGCCAACTTAAATAATATATATCTTCCCGCCACTAACTTTCCAGGGCTTCTGGACTCAATTCCCGGAGTTTTTCCCAAAATACTTTGATAATTGCTAAATTCATATTTTTTTCTGGCACGGCCTGGTAAAAGCAGAGAACATGGAGGCCTCTCAACACACAGAAACAGGGCAGGCTACCGCCATTTGGGTGAAAAACACCAGACTTACTAACAAGATTTATATTTAACCGCAGACTCACACAGACAAATACCTGGCCGACCCCAGTAAAATAGGCTCCGCCCCAGAGGAATATGGTTTACATTCCATAGGGCAGGCATTTAACGGGGCAGGCTTGGCCAGATATTAACTGTCATGCCCTTCGGGTAAAATGAAATTATACCTTAAAATATCACTGATGAACAATTCAAAATTGATGAGTATCCGGCTAAACTGCCCATACGCAAAAACAAGTATCCTTTTACGAAGCGAATGTATCTTTTGTTCGGCGAAGTCGGCCGAACAAAATGTCTGCGTCCATCTGCGTGTGCCTGCGGTTAATTCTCTTCCTCAGTGTCTTTTGAGCTTTCGGCCTTTGACTTTTCAGCATGCTTTTTTATATATGAGTTACCAGGAGCCAGCATGATTGCCAGGTTAAACTCGCCAACAGGACGGATGGAAGGGTAATGGCTTATCAGGCCGGCTGTGGTCTCAGGATAGAATCGTCCCAACTGTTCGACTATCCACCCAAGGTTGAAATGGTACCAGGCATTGGTCGGCTGAATGGTTACTGCTTGAAAAAATGAGTCAAGTGCCATCAGTCCATTACTAGAAGCATCTTTCCCTGATTCAAAGACCCATTTGCCCTTGACATATTTCCAGTTTCCCTCCTTGCAGCATTTACTCATGGCCTTGGCATAGTAATGCCCCAGTTCACAGTGATAGGCGGCGTCTGACGGGTCGCAGTCAATGGATTTTATCAGGTCCTGCAGTATCATCGGGCCGGTTGAGCGTTTGTATAGCTTGAAATATTTTTCTCCCTGGTATGCGCTGACCACGGTAACGGCAAGACCTGCCAGAAGAATAAACATCATGGGATAAACTGCCAGTTTCATCCTGGGATGGAAGGAAATGTTTCGTACGGGAATGGAGGGATTAACAACAACCACTGTAAGGCCGAGGATTATGAAAAAGAGCATGGCGTTTGCCGGGATATGGAAATTAAAGGTCACCATGTTTTGGAGCAATATAAACACCGCCCCGGTCACTCCCCCTAAGGTTATGCCTGTTACAAAAGGATCTCTCCTTTTGTACCACAGCATAAGCGTCTTTATGAGCAGAAATACGATTCCTCCAAAGAAGAGAATGGCCCCGGGCCATCCTGTATCTGCCAGCATTTCCATGTAATCATTATGCGCATGAGTATAAAC
>DFBQ01000226.1 GCA_002367355.1 Deltaproteobacteria bacterium UBA3076
GACTCGTTATGTGAAGGCCGCACTTATGTTGCGTAGACGATGTAAGCTTATGTATTTCAAGACTTTATTTTCCAGTTACACCACATAAATAGACTCTGTTATATGGTTGAACCTCAATTTCAATAAAGGAGGTCCAACCATGTTAGAAAAACTATTCAAGTACCCTGCCGTTCTCACCCGTCACAAAAATGCACCATTCTTTGAGGAGCGCGATCGATATCTCGTACATCGCGAAAAAGAGGGATGTGCATATGAAACCCTGCTACGTATTGCACGTGAACTTTTCCGGGTGGTTCAGGTACTCCCCATTCCCCCCACCTCAAGGGTAGCACCCGAACAGATTAAAGCAGCAGCCAACCGATGGGCTCGGTGTCAGTGCCGCCACGGATATGCCCATACTCTAAGGTGGTCCCGCGAGTTGTTTATTCAGATGGCAACAGATTGGTTCCGATTTCTTGGTCGCTTGCATGAACCCGTAGTAGAATCCCCGTCATTTGCGGGCTTGATCGAAGACTTCACCTTGTGGATGGAATCCAAACGTGGTCTGTCTTCGATAACAACCCGAAACTATTGTTGGCATATCAAAAAGTTCCTACGATGGTGCGAAAATCATAACCGATCTGTTTTCACGGTCCAAATTCCGGATATAGACACGTTTCTTGCGACATGCGGTGACGAGAGATGGACCCGAGTCTCTGTTGCTAAAAGCTCCAATGTCCTCAAGACATTCTTTCGTTATGCAGGGCAACGTGGCTGGAGTCCTCCCGGCATAGCGCTTGCTGTTCAGGGCCCTCGTCTTTTCTCACAAGAGTCCCTACCTTCCGGTCCAATGTGGGAGGATGTGAATAGCCTGATTAATAGTCTGGAAACTGAGCGACCTCATGATATCCGTGACCGTGCTATCATTATGCTCTTTGCGCTGTATGCTCTGAGATCGAGCGAAGTTGCAAAGCTCCGTCTCGATGACATCAACTGGGAAAACAGCCAAATATCTGTGTTTCGTCCTAAGCAGCGGAGAATCCAGAACTATCCATTGATACCTATCGTAGGCAACGCAATCATCTGTTACTTGCGAAATGTCCGACCGCAGAATTACTGTCGTGAGATATTCCTCACCCTCAAAGCACCCATTAAACCGCTCTCCGTGGGCGGTTTCTACAATATCGTCAGTCGACGTATGAAAGATATGGGCCTCCATACCAATCCTCGGGGGCCACATGCATTGCGCCATGCTTGTGCGACCCATTTGGTATCGGCAGGTTTATCCCTCAAGGAAATTGGCGATCATCTGGGCCATCGCAGCACTTCTGCAACACGAATTTATGCCAAGGTGGATCTCCCAGGTCTACGCCAGGTAGCTGACTTTGATATAGGAGGGTTATCATGAAACTCGCTCAGCTTGTTACCGAGTACATAACGTTTAAGCAATCCATGGGCATGCGCTTTCGGACAGAATCCGCCACCCTCAAGGCCTTTTGCCGAGCAATGGGAAATATCGACATTTCACAGGTCATTTCTGACTCTGTTCACGCTTATCTTGCCGGTAGGGGTCCCATCACCACATTCTGGCATCGAAAGTTCGATGCGCTTACCGGATTCTATCGGTTCGCGCTCAGCCGAGGCTACACTGATTCCTCTCCGTTACCAACCACAATACCCAAACGTCCAGTTCCCTTTCGGCCCTATATCTATACTCATGAGCAATTTCGTCGGCTTGTTGAAATAACTGATATCCTCAATAACAGTCCAAGAAACCACGTTCAACCTGCTACCTTTCGTACTCTTCTGATTCTCCTCTATGGTACTGGCCTTCGCATCAGCGAAGCATTGTCGCTCACATTGGCTGATGTCGATCTCCCGGCAAGCCTGCTCACCATTCGCGATACCAAATTCTTTAAAACAAGATTAGTACCCGTAGGCCCTCAACTTACCACCGTACTTGAATCTTATGCAAAGACCCGGCGACTGCTCCCTCGTCCTGCACAGAATGACTCTGCTTTCTTTTCTACCCGTACTGGAAATGCGCTGACACTTGGTAGTACAGACCGAATCTTTCGACTGCTCTGTGAATGCGCGGGTATTCGTCGAATGGACGGCGGACGTTTCCAACCGCGCCTTCACGACATTCGCCACACATTTGCAATAAACAGGTTAGTAGCATGGTACCGTGAGTGCGAAGATGTGCAACGGCTTCTGCCTTTCTTGTCAACCTACATGGGGCACGTGGATGTGACGGCTACTCAGCGCTATCTTGCAATGACACCAGAACTTCTGCGTGAAGCAAGTCTCCGCTTCCAACGCTATGCAACTAAGGAGGTAAATCATGACTAATACATCCCTTTTGGGTCCATGGATCCGACGTTTTCTTTTGGAATATCTGGTTGATGAACGAAACTTAGCGCGAAACACTCAGGCAAGCTATCGTGATGCCTTGATATTGCTTCTTCCATTCGTTGCTGGAAGTTTGGTCAAGCACATAGATCAGCTCTATATAGAGCATATCTCCGCAGATATTGTCCGTCGATTTTTGCTTAAATTGGAACAGAAACGCGGTTGTTCCGTCTCTACCAGAAACCAGCGCCTTGCCGCTATTCATTCCCTGGCTCGTTTTATTGGCGAACGAAGCCCGGAACATATTGCATGGCTCACCGAGATGCGCTCTATACCATTTAAAAAAAACTCAAAGCAAACCACCATGGCTTATCTCGATAAGCCTGAAATGGACGCCTTGCTCAATGCACACGATCGCAACACACCCCAAGGCCTGCGGGATTATACCTTGCTACTTTTCCTGTATAACTCGGGAGCCAGATCAAGCGAGGCGGCAAATCTTGCTATTAAGGATTTGGACCTCGGCAATTCTCCTTCAGCCAAACTCGTGGGCAAGGGAGGCAAGGAGCGCAGGTGCCCTTTATGGCCACACACAGCCAGTAATCTGGTTACGCTCGTTGTCGGACGTGCTCCCCACGAACCGGTCTTTCTTAACCGTCGTAAGCAGCCAATTACACGGTTCGGAATCCGTGCTCTTGTCAAGCGGTCTGCACAAAATGCGAGTCGTAAATTGCCTTCCTTACGAACCAAACAGATTAGCACACACACCATCCGCCATACCACTGCGGTACATCTACTGCGCTCCGGCGTTGACATCAACACAATCCGCGCATGGCTGGGACATGTCTCTATCGATACAACTCACATCTATGCAGAGGTAGATCTCGAAATGAAGGCCAAAGCGTTAGCTCAATGCGAAATTCCCGCTGCAGCTTTAGATAGTGTCGGACATTGGACCAATAATCCTGAATTGATGGTCTTTCTAAAATCACTGTAAACGAACCATTTACTTATGTGATGGCCGCAAAATTAAAATACTGAAAAAACCATATGTTACAGCAACTACGCAACATAAGTGCGGCCTTCACATAACGANNCGACCGTCCGGGATCATAGGGGGGCTTGCGGAAACGTGGGCTATGGTGAGAAAGGCCGACCATTACGTTATCGAAAGAGAGTTTATGGTAGCATTCCACCTAAGGTCAAGCGCGCAGTATTTCTATCCCGACTCTGAAGGAAGCTGAAGTGCAAGGGGGGAGCCGATCATACTCGAAAAGGCAATGAGCCCGATTGGGGGAGCCAATAATATTCGGCGTGTTGGCAGTAGGCCTGGGGTGGGCGGCATGGGTGGATACAAAAGATCTGGCCATGATAAAGAAAGAATTTAATGGCGACTGGTCCAGTTACCCTCAGGTTGGTATGAAAATTGGGGACAATGGAAGATTAATCCAACTCAGTCAACAACGAGTTTTCTGAATTGTCCCAAAAGGTGTCGAAGGCACGCAGGTTATTTTATCAGTTGGCAGCGTAGAAGGTGGGTTAGCCTGGAGCGGAAGTTGAGCGTTTTCTTGGAGTTACTACTTCTGCAGTTGGTATGGGCTATAGTACTCCCCATTGTCAAGACCAAAATGGATCAAAAATAAGATAGAATTTTCATCCTCTTTGTTAACGAAATAATGGTGATTTCGAGCCTATCAATCAACGTTGAAAACCGATCCTCTTTCATTGTTCAATTTTCCCCCTATCAAAAGTCCTTGAGCCAGAGGTAATTAGGGCTCTGCCGGGGAGCAACCCGAGCGCCGAGGCAGGGACCAAGACCGAAGAGGGTGACTACTGTTGCCATCTTTTAACCTCTTCGGGATTGGTATCCAAGCGATAAACCTCAGGGGTCTGGGGACAGAGTCCCCAGAAATTAATCGTCATTACCCACACCAAATAGCGAAGAACCCTAAAATCTCTCATCTCTACTCCTTTTTAATGCTAACGGCTAACCGCACAGATCGATAATTTTTGGATTTCGCTACGTTCTATCCCACCTACGAAATACTGGGTTGAAGTATTTATAGAAGGCAGGCCCTTAGTACACACTTCATCACATAATGGGGGCCTGGAATTGAATGGACAAAGGTCTTTAAGTTCATTCAGAAACAGACACCCCCCCTCAACCCTCATATCGCTGTTATCCCAACCAGTTATACTTTGTCCATATGTCCAAAAAATCAAGCTTCGGTTGAAGATGTCTGGAACGTCATAAGAGTGCAAAAAAATGGGATAAATTTGAAAAATTTGTTTGATTTAGGGAAAGTTTTTGTGTTATAGATAGATCAGGTTTTTGTGGTGCAGTCTTTGCTTTTGGGGTGGATTATAAGAGGAGGAAATTTTTGATGCGTTTCAACGTTAAAGAAATAATAGACGCTTCGCTGCCGCTTCCCAAGAAGGTAACTCAGAAAAGTAGGGAACACACAATCAAAGAGTCTCATCGATTCAGAGGAAGTGTTCGTATTGCTTGTGGGAAATTTTATACCGATGACGAGTTTGAGGCTCGCCGAAAAAAAATTTTAAGCACCCCCCTTCCGTAACACAATCTGTTCATGCGTAAAGATCTGGAATACAAGGCCACGAAGCTTTATATACGTGTCAAGGCGATGTATATTTATGCAGAAGAAACTACCCCACAGTTCCAGGATTTCCTCCAACCAGTTTTCGAGATTAATCGCGGTTTCGACCATCTAAATAGAGTAAGAGCAGTAGATCTTGGCATAACAGTTGTCGATAAATCCGAGGAGTATGTTGTTGACAATTTGAATAAAGCGATCGGGCATTTCTATAGAGCCTTTTTTGACATCGTAGACTGGCTGTCCATGGACTTGCGTGCATCTGTCACAGAAGAGTTTGAAAACTTCTCCTATACTTGCATTGGAAAAGTCATGCCTGAATACTACAAGGAGATCAGGCCAGAAATAGAAGAAGTATCAAAAAAGATCGCAGAGATCCGAGCTACGAAGGATGTAGGCAATCCGGGAACGATCGCGTTAATGGAAAAGTATTCAGATCTCTTGGAAGAGCTACGCGCAAAGATTGTCAAGCTTGTAAAGAAAAAGCCAGGATTAATTGACTGCGAAGAAAGGCTGAGAAAAGGACAACGAAATTCTCGCATGTGGCAAATACTAATTGCGCTCGTATGTGTGGCTGTGGGAGCCGCATTGACAGCCATACTCTCCTAGTGTTGGGGCGTCTCTGGAGGACACCCTCATATTCCCCTGTTAAGCCAAAAAGACTTCTTTTTTAAAAACAGCTAATTGAACATTTGGGTGTCTAACAAGCGCAAGTTCTCTGTTGGCCTGTAACAGCTTCTGCAAGCGGAAACCATAAGCCTGCTTTCGACCTGTGCAATCATGGACATAGGAAAAAATTTTGGAAACAGTGGGAATAAATCAGCAAAGAATCTCTCAAATTACCAATAATACCAATTTTAGCGAAATTGGTAATTTACTCTCCCAAGACAGGGACATGGATTATATTGCAAGGCATTACCACATGGATTTTGCGCTTATATGGGCATTACGGCTGAAAGGAAAAACTGACCAGGAAAAATTCAAAGAGCTTGGCTGGGGACTTCGCACCTGCGCTGCCATTCGCGGTTTCACATAGCAGGGCCGGCGAAATAAAAGCAACCCTGAACCTGTGAACGCTTACCAAAAAAGGTAACTCAATGAATTCATTATATCTGGCTTTTGGGATCGCAGTGCTTTTCCTGATTGCCTATCATACATATGGCAAATTTCTGGCCCGCAAAATATTTAAGCTCAATCCGGACGCGGTTTGCCCGAGCAAGGAGTTGCAGGATAACATAGATTTCGTCCCTACTCAGAAATCCATCTTGTTCGGACACCATTTTACGTCCATTGCCGGGACCGGTCCAATTGTAGGTCCGGCAATCGCCATTATTTGGGGTTGGGTTCCTGCTGTGATATGGGTAGTTTTCGGCTCTATTTTTATGGGCGCCGTGCATGATTTTGGTTCGATGGTAGTTTCACTGCGAAATCAGGGAAGGTCTATCGGCGATATCGCATCTGATGTCATCAATAAACGGGTCCGGACCCTGTTTTTGATTATAATCTTTTTTGAACTCTGGATCGTAGTAGCCATCTTTGGCGTAGTCATTGCTATTGTGTTTAACATGTTCCCCCAGGCAGTAATCCCTGTATGGCTGGAAATTCCCATTGCCTTATGGCTGGGCCATATGATTTACAAAAAAGGTGCCCCTCACCTGCCGCTGAGTATTGTAGCTGTCATTGTGATGTATATTACAGTGTTAATCGGCGCTTATGTTCCTATCAAAATGCCTGCTCTCTTCGGCCTGGACCCTCTGGCACTTTGGGTGATCCTCTTGTTGATATATGCCTATATTGCATCGACACTGCCTGTACAGGTCCTTTTGCAGCCAAGGGACTATATCAATTCCCATCAGCTCTTTGTTGCTTTTACTCTGCTTGCTTTGGGGGTGCTTTTCGCCCATCCTGTCATGGTGGCACCGGCAACCAATTTTTCTCCTGAAGGTGCGCCACCTATCTGGCCTATGATCTTTGTGATCATGGCCTGCGGAGCCATTTCAGGATTCCATTCACTTGTTTCATCCGGGACTTCTTCCAAACAGTGCGATGCCGAATCAAGCTCTCTCGCTATAGGTTATGGTGGAATGCTCATGGAAGCAATGCTTGCCATCTTTGTTATTATTGCCTGCGGTGCGGGACTTGCTCTCGGTCTGACAAAGGATGGCCAGACATTCACAGGGCTGGCCGCCTTTTCTCAGCACTATGCCAGTTGGGGGGCTGCAGCAGGTCTGGGCTCCAAGATCAATGCATTTGTGGTGGGCTCGGCCAACATGATTGACAAAATCGGTATCCCTCACCAAATCACATTAACTATTATGGGTGTGTTCGTGGTCTCATTTGCCGCTACAACCCTTGATACAGCTACCCGCTTACAGCGTTACATCGTGAGCGAGCTGAGTGTTGTGTGCGGGGTGCCGACCCTTGGGAAAAGACATCCAGCTACTCTTATTGCAGTGATAACAGCGTTTTTTCTTGCCTTCTACAACGGAAGCGGCAAGGGTGCCCTTACGCTTTGGCCTCTGTTTGGGTCTGTGAATCAGCTATTGGCCGGTCTGGCACTTCTGGTGGTTACGGCTTATCTTGCCCACCACAAAACACCTCTTCGCTATACAATGATTCCCATGCTATTTATGCTTTTCATGACCGGCTGGGCCATGATAATCAATATGGGGACCTTCTACTTAGAGTCTAACTGGCTACTTTTTTCCATCGGATTTGTGGTATTTGTTCTGGAAATCTGGATGGTCACTGAAAGCGTGCTTGTTTTACAGAGAGTCTATGGCAAGAAGTCAGAATCAGGGACTAACGTGAATTTTTGACATCGTGCCGGTTGACGGGTCCTTATAGCGTACCTCGCCCCTCACTTCACCGGCTTTAACAGACCCTGTTGTTTCCATTGAAATCCGAAGAGTCCCTGGTTTTACTTTTCTAAGCAGCCATTTTGCTTCACAACGTTTCGGATTGTATTTATTAAAACGAGGATCGGATCGCGTAATACCCGTGCCTTTGGGAAGGTGCTGGATTACTATGACTGTGTTTGGGGCCGGTGACTGTATCTTGAGTTCCATAACGATTTTTTGGCCCTCAGGGGTAATATATTCAGCAGAGACCAGATCCCCTGCGCAGACCTGCATGGGGAAAATTGTCAACAACAAGGCCCCCACAAAGACCGCGAGATTTCCGGATGTTTTAGGATTTAACATTTATTTCAGGCCTCCCATGTGCTTAGGGCATTACTATAAACTTCTTGGTCTTTTCGTCCCAGCGATATCCATTTCCAGACCAGATATCTTCAATCTGTTCTACGCCGAAATTTATATCCTTCATTTTACCCAGTTCGTCGTACACAGTGAGTATTTCTTCGTCATCAATTTTTTCATCACCATTGGCATCCGCCCAGTGTAAGGGACTTAATCGCAGTGTGTTTGGTCCTTTGATGGGCGTAGTGGTGCTTCGGCCTTTTCTAACAGTGACCGCTCCTTCAAATTGCAGCTCTTTTCCCAGTCCGGCTCCAGGGTTAATGAGGGCCAAATAACAGAAGGTGATTTTTTGCATATCGGTCTGGTATATCCATTTAAGATCACCTGTTTTTTCGTCAATGGCCGTGAAGGCAGGGTCGGCTTCAATTGGAGTACATTCTTGTGGCAGGGATTCCCTCAATATCAGGGAAAGAGATCCAACATGGTCGGTTTCTACACTTATTATCACAGGAAAGGGCAGGCCGGGGGCCGCATGTGGCGGAAGGAATCTATGGGCGGTAATATTTATGGTTTCGTGGCCAAAGAAAGACCACCAGAAAGCGCCGGAAATGATCACCACACAGACCAGTGTCAGGACCAATAACGGACGAATTGTAAAAATTTTGGGTAGCCGGTTTTCGTCAGACTCGTCAGTTTCCTGTCGCTCTTCCTTTATTTCCTCTTCTATTAATCCTGTTTCATGGTCTTCAAGTATTTCCTCAAGCGATACCTCAAGTGCCTCGGCCAGCTTGAGGACATTTTCTTTCTTAATGGTGGGGTATCGCCGATTTTCCCACCGGGAAATAGTATCTGTGGTTACTCCAACCGCTGTAGCCAGGTAAAGCTGGGTAAGTTCCAGGGACTCTCTGAACTTACGGACCTTGTCGCCGTTGATTCTTACCATGGGCGGCCCGCCGATTGAGGGACGGTCTGTAATCACTTGTGCCTTCCACGCTTCATCTCATTCTTCCACGGTTCGAGTTCGCAATCCCGTCAGCCAACTCAAATGCTCGCAGTTTTGTGTGATCACGCACGATTTGTCCCTATTAGCCTTCTACCTTCAGTCTATTCACCTGAATAGTTACGGTTGATATATCTTCAGCCCGAGTCCTTTAAGAGATGCCCTGAACTTGCTGTCAAATGTCAACACTGTGCTTCCCCGGATGTGGCGGCAAGTCGCTGCGATTATTGCATCGCCGTAATCACGGACGCGCTCTGGCCAGAAGTTGAACAGGGTCTTTGTGTTGATCTCGGAAATGAATTCTACACCCGGCATTGATAGAAATTCTCGGGCCATAACTCTTATGTCTTTTGGGTTTACGTCGTAGACAGAGTCCAGGACGAAAATGAATTCACTGATCACATGGAAGTGACAGTAAATGCATATCTTCAAGCCGGCTGCCTGTTCCAGTACCGATGAGACAATCTCCTGCTGTTTGAGATCGCGATCTGTTACATAGGAAATCAGGCAGTTGGTATCAATTACGACTTTTTGCATCACGGTTTCATGTCCGTGCCTGTCCTGGTAGCTCTCAGCTTTCTTGCTTTATGGATATCACGTTTAATGTCTCCCGGACCTATTCTGACGATATTCCTGAAACGCAAGAAGCTGGCTTTCCTGGGTTTGACTACCATAGTGCCGTTTTTGAGATCCCATTCAAGTGTATCATGGACTGACAGGCCCAGTTTTTGCCGTATGGCTTTGGGAATTGTGGTCTGGTATTTTGAGGTAATCGTGGTCTGCATGTCTTTTTACCTTATTGAAAAATTCTTACAATAATAACATATGGTAAGAATTATGTACAGTCAAGTCCCCCTTTTTTAGCCACCCGCTCGCTTCGCTCGCTCGACCCACCCCAGTAAGATCTTCCGGACTTACGGGGCAGGCACAGACACACACAGACATTTTTACCCGACGACATGCCAGGTAAAAAATAACAAGCGCTCCACACAGCTTGGAATAATTGATGTAGGTCGGCTCAAGCGAAGCGGAGCCGACATTAATATTGCAAAATCAGCATTTCCCACCGCTGGCCCGAGGAGTAAAGGTGTCTGTGTCTAAATCTTGTATTGCAAAGTAAATTTTTCACGGTAAATTTGAAACATGATTCCAAGAATTCTCCATCTTCCATTTGGCAGAAAGAGCTTTTCTCTCTTTGGCCCCAGACTGGTCGGGAAAAGCCGGCCTGTCAAGCATGCCCTGGCAAATAGAGATTATGTGGAGATCGATCTCCTGAATGAGATTCACTATCTCATTGAGCGGTTCAACGATAAAGTCACCTTTGTCCTCACCGGCTACCAACTTAAGGCGGGACACCTTGTAATCTCAAGGAGTTACAGTAGGGTGGGCATTGCCCACCAATCTACGCAGATCGCTCATTGATGGTGGGCAGTGCCCACCCTACGAATTGTCCCGCTTTAAGTTGGTAGCCGCCTCCTTCATTATAACTTCCGACCTGTTCGCATGTTTCACTGGAGGTCCTCCCATGGGGCCGAGGTTGATCTGGTTCTGGAAGATGGTAGTGCTGAAGAGGGATTTGTAGAAGTTGTGGATATTATTAACCTCCAGGCCAGATGTCCATCAATGCAGGGATTGCCTGAGGATCTTAAGGACGTGAAGGGGTTTAATCATACAGCCCATGCGAACAAGTATCTCAAAGGAAATTCTTCCTTTTCTGCTGTACAATATGATGGCAACTTCACCTGTGCAGCCTGTCATCCCGGGACCGGCTTGCAGGATGAAATTTCCAGGGAGCCTGTCTGTGACAGGTTGTCAGGTGCGTTAGCCGCTGCAGGAGGTCCGAAGAATCTGAAAAAGTACTATCATGAAACCTGTCTGGGATGTCACAAGAATATGCACAAGGCCGGGAAGACAACGGGGCCTGTAAAGTGTAAGGGTTGTCACACTAAGTAATACCGAAGTTGAGCTATTAGCTGTTAGCCATTAGCGTTTAGCTCACAATACCTTATAAGGAGGTTATGCTATGAAAAAGCTTCATCTTGTTTTATTACTATTGATAGCATGTTTTGTATGGAACATCATGTCATCAACCTGTGATGCCGCTCGCCAAAAAGGTAAGGTGGCGGCAGTGGTCAAAGAAGATACGGAGATATGTGAGGCGCTGAAGGATCTCCTGCCTGATCGCGGAGAAGAGCCATGCGAAGTAAAGGGCCAAATCTCCAATCTGGTTTTGATACAAGGGACCTTGCCTAAGAAACTTGAGCCTGAACAGAGCATTATTCTGAAAGTGAAGGGCACGGGTAAATTCATGGCAAAGGTTGTATTTCTTACTGAAAGTGATACTACACTGAATGATATGGCCTCGGCGTTAGTCAAGGAGGAAGGAAGTATCATATGGCGTAATGAAAAGGACGGTTCCTGTGTATTGCTCAAAGCAGAAAAGGAGTTTTTGCCCTCTGTAGGAGATGAGGTCAGCCTGAAAGTCAAATCTGCCAGGAAAATGATAGAAGGCTGTTAAGCTAAGAACTGTTTAAAGTCCGGGGGCCCTTTTAGAGAAGCTTGTGTTTCCTGAAAGGGTCCTTGCTTGCCGGGTTTTGGGTTGCTTGGGTTTATTGGGTTTATTGGGTTGCGAGTTTAACTGTGAACTCTGAACCCTTGAACGATTATGAAATTTCGTTTATTTGTTCAGTTTTTCAGGAGGTGTAATCATGAACATTCGTTTTTGGACTGTTTGCGGATTGGTTTTGATGATGCTGTCCGCCTGCGCCGCACCACAGACCCGGACCCAGAAAGGCGGGTTTTACGGTGCTGCCGGAGGTGCTGCAGCCGGGGCAATCGTAGGCCAGGTTATAGGCCATGATACCAAGGCAACTCTTGAGGGCGCTGCCATCGGGGCCGCAATAGGCGGTCTGGCCGGTGCGGGAACCGGTCATTATATGGATAAACAGGAACAGGCCCTCCGGCAAGCCGCGGCGGCGTCCGAAGCCGCCGCTGTGCAACGCCAGGGGGATATCTTGTCTGTAACTCTCAAGAGTGATTTTCTTTTCGATGTGGATTCTGGTGTAGTGCAACCAGGAGCCTATTCTGAGATAGATCGTCTGGCCAGGGTATTTACCCAGTATCCTGATACAAGAATCCGTATTGAAGGACATACTGACAGCACAGGCCCTGAAGAGTATAATCTGCATCTGTCACAGAGGAGGGCCGAGGCTGTAAAACAGTTACTTGTTTCAAAGGTGGTCTCCCCGGACAGGATGACTGCTATAGGCTATGGGGAAAGCAGGCCCAAGGCCGGGAATGACACTCCTTACGGCCGGCAGCTTAATCGAAGGGTTGAGATCTATATCGAGCCCAGGTAGGTAATAATTGGGAGGAACGTATGCGGGATACCTTGGCCGTGATTCTGGCCGGAGGAGTTGGAAGCAGGCTTAATGTCCTGGTGCGACACAGGACCAAGCCGGCTGTTCCCTTTGGCGGTATCTACAGGATAATTGACTTTGCCCTTTCAAATGTTATGAATTCGGGTCTTAATCAGGTGGCAGTGCTGACCCAATACAAGCCTCTTTCTCTTATGGAGCACATAGGGACCGGTGTTGCCTGGGATTTTGTTGGCAGGATCAGGGGAGTCAAGATCCTGCCCCCACATACAGGGGAGAAAGATTCAGACTGGTATAAGGGCACTGCAGATGCAATACGGCAGAATCTGGATTTTATAGAGGCCAGACCATCAAAACAGGTCTTAGTACTTTCAGGGGATCATGTCTATTACATGGATTACAAGGACATGGTTAAACACCACAGGGCTTCAGGCGCTGAGGTCACAGTGGCTATGATGACCGTTCCCTGGGAGCAGACGGATCAATTCGGAATAGGCATCCTGGATGAAAATGGCCGGATTGTCGATTGGGAGGAAAAGCCTGAAAAGGCCAGGTCAAATCTGGCCTCAATGGGGATTTATGTATTTGATACCGAATACCTGATCAAATCACTGAGGGCTACCAATGATATGGACTTTGGTCACCATATCCTGCCCAAGGCCATGGAGGACGGGCAGTTGTTTGCTTACACTTTCCACGGATACTGGCGGGACGTGGGAACGGTGCCTGCATATTGGGAAGCCAATATGGACTTGCTCAGGCCGGGAAGTGGTTTGGAGCCTGAGACCTGGAGCATATGCACTAATGTTGAAAATGAGGGCCTGCTATTTGACCGTCCACCGGCAAGGATCCTACCCGGTGCCGATGTAAAGAATTCGGCTATTACCAAGGGCTGTGTGATACGTGGGATAGTGAAGGGGTCGGTTCTCTCACCTGGAGTAGTAGTGGAATCAGGGGCAAAGGTAGTTGATTCTGTACTTATGCATAATACATGGGTGGGTAGCGGAGCGTTTTTGAACAAAGTCGTGACTGACAAGGAGGTCACAATCGGCTCTGACTCCAACATCGGACTGGGGAATATTGATGTGGCAAATCGTCTCTATCCAAAGCACCTTTCTACCGGCATAACCCTGATCGGCAAATGGGCCTCTGTCCCTAAGGGGGCAAAAGTCGGCACAAATTGTATTATTGCCCAAGGGGTCACGAACAACATGTGGCCGGAAGATTTATTACTCCCTGACGGGGAGACACTGGATGGTTTAAGTAAATGATTTTTCAGGAAATTATAACAAATCTTAATAAATACTGGCAGGAACAGGGGTGCATATTGCTCCAGCCATATGACATGGAGATAGGGGCAGGGACCTTTCATCCGGCCACCTTTCTTCTATCCCTGGGGCCTGAGCCTTGGCGTGTTGCCTATGTACAGCCCTCGCGGCGTCCTACAGACGGCCGTTATGGTGAGAATCCCAACCGCCTGCAGCACTATTACCAGTATCAGGTAATACTCAAGCCCTCACCTGATAACATACAGGACTTGTATCTTCACAGCCTGGCAAATTTTAATCTGAACCTGGCAGAACATGATATACGTTTTGTGGAGGATGACTGGGAGTCACCGACTCTTGGGGCCTGGGGTCTTGGTTGGGAGGTCTGGCTTGATGGTATGGAGATTACCCAGTTCACGTATTTCCAGCAGGTCGGCGGGGTTGATGTAAATCCAATATCCGTTGAAATTACCTACGGCCTGGAACGGATCGCCATGTATCTTCAGGGAATAGATAATGTCTATGACCTCAAATGGAATGACCAGGTAAGATACGGTGCCATACATCATAGGGACGAGGTGGAGTTCTCTCGCTATAATTTTGAGGCTGCGGACGTGGAGACCTTGAAGCAACTGTTTTCACTCCACTACAAAGAGGGGTTGAGATTGCTGAAGCAAAGGTTTGTGCTTCCGGCCTATGACCAGTGCCTTAAGTGCTCTCACTACTTTAATCTCCTGGATGCCAGAAGTGCCATAAGTGTGTCGGAGAGGACTGCATATATAGGCCGCGTCCGTGACCTCGCACGGGGAGTTGCCGAGAGATACACAGCTCTTGAAGAAGGAGGGGGCAAGGCGTGAATACCAGGAATCTTCTTTTGGAAATCGGAACTGAAGAGATCCCGGCGGCTTTTATCCCAGGGGCATTGGATGACTTGGCCCGGCTGGCGGGAGAACATCTGGACCGTGAGCATTTGACATATGAAGATGTCTCAACCATAGGGACTCCCAGGCGTTTGGTCCTTTTTGTCAAGAATTTGCCGGACCGGCAACCTGATAGAGAAGAGATTATTACAGGTCCACCTGCAAAAGTTGCCTTTTCATCTGACGGAAAGCCTACAAAGGCAGGAGAGGGATTTGCGCGTAGTCACGGGGTCAGGGTTGAAGATCTGCAGGCGGAAGATACTGAAAAGGGACTTTACATAGTGCTGCGCAGGATAGTCCCCGGCAAAGAGACGATTGAGCTTTTAAGCAAACTCCTTCCCCTGGTCATAACCGCAATTCCATTCCCAAAGACCATGCTGTGGGGTACAGAGGATCTGCGCTTTGCAAGGCCTATTCGCTGGCTTGTTGCCCTCTATGGAGAAGATGTAGTTCCTTTCAGCCTTGCAGGGGTCGAGACTGGTTCTGAAAGCCGTGGACACCGGTTCATGGCCCCTGAGGCGATCAGGGTACCATCAAATCCGGAGGGCTATGTAAAAGCCCTTGAAGGGGTCTTTGTGCTGGCTGATCCCTCAGTCAGGAGAAACAAACTCCTTGAAGATGCCCGGAATGCCACGGCATCGGTTAGCGGCAACATCCTTTCCGACGATGAACTCGTGGATATTAATACCTATCTTACCGAGTTTCCATCTGCGGTATGCGGTTCTTTTGATAAACGTTTTTTGGCTCTTCCCCGCGATGTGTTAATAACCTGCATGAGGGAGCACCAGAAGTATTTCGCCGTTGTGGATTATAATGATGATCTTATGCCACACTTTGTGGCTATCAACAATACGCTCTCACCAAGGCCCGGGCTTGTATGCGAGGGCCATGAAAGGGTGATCAGGGCGAGGCTTAGTGATGCGGATTTTTTCTTTAAGGAGGATCTGAAACGACCTCTGGAGGCCTTTGTTGCTGATCTCTCAGGGATGATTTTTCATAAGCGTCTTGGGACCGTCCTTGACAAAATTCACAGGGTAAAGGCCCTTGCTCATTACCTGGCCGAACAGTTGGCCCAGGATAAGCTGGAAGTGGTTGAGAGGGCAGCCTGGCTCTGCAAAGCGGATCTTTTGACAGAGATGGTAGGTGAGTTTCCAAGCCTCCAGGGCATAATCGGGAGAGAATACGCCCTTCTATCCGGTGAAAGCCGGGAGGTGGCAAATGCCATAGAAGAACACTATATGCCGGTCCGCTCAGGAGGAAAGCTTCCTGAGAGTCTCCCGGGGGCATTGCTCAGTATTGCGGACAAGATGGATACTATCTGCGGGACCATTGCCATCGGACTCAAGCCTTCCGGTACTGCTGATCCATATGGTCTGAGGAGGCTGGCCCTCGGCATCCTCCACATAGTGGAAGAAAGATCCATGTCTTTGTCCTTGAAAGCGCTGATCGCAGAGGCCTCGCATCAGCTTGAGAATCAGCTTTCAGAGGTATCGAAAGAGCTCACTACCGAGGTCATCACTTTTTTCAAACGACGCTTTTCCTATGATCTTACTGCCAGGGGAATGGACCATGACGTGGTAGAGGCAGCCACCAGGGTGGAGTTCGATGATGTGAAGGATTGTGTTCTGAGGGCAAGGGCCCTGGCGTCTGTCCGTTCGAGGCCGGAATTTGAGCCCTTGAGCGTTGCCTTTAAGCGGGTAATGAACATACTTAAGGGCTTTGAAGGCGGGACAGTGAATCCCTTACTGCTTGAAGCAGAGCAGGAAAAGGCCCTTTATGAGGTATATCTTTCTGTAGAAGAAAAGGTTGGTGTTTCCCTTGAAAGCCGGGATTATGAGCAGGCCCTGGTTACCCTGTTGTCTCTCAAGCCTCAAGTGGACAGCTTTTTTGACCATGTGATGGTCATGACGGAAGAAATAGATGTAAGGGCCAACCGACTGGCACTCCTCTGGAACATAGCCTGTCTTTTTCTCAAAATTGGTGACCTTTCAGCCATAGTTGTATCCGGGTAGAGATGATAACCGTTCAGGGGTTCATAGGTTCAGAACCGTTGAACCCTAAACCTGTGAACGCCCTTTAAAGATGAAAGTCCAATTGGCCAAAGTTGCCGGTTTTTGCATGGGAGTGCGACGGGCCATGGATATGGCCCTTGAGGCATCACAGAACGCCCAACCCCCGGTTTATACATTTGGTCCCCTTATCCATAATCCATCCGCACTCTCCCTGTTACGGGCGCGCGGGGTTGAGGTCCTAAAAGAGATCCCTGAAAAGGGAAAAGGCACTGTTATCATCAGGGCCCACGGGGTTCTTCCAGAGGAAAAGAAACGGCTAAAGGCCGCAGGTTTTTCTGTGATAGATGCTACTTGTCCAAGGGTAGTGCGTGTCCAGATGGTCGTTCGCCGTTATGCAAGAAAGGGATATCAGTGCGTCCTGATAGGAGATAAAGGGCATCCTGAGGTCATCGGGATATTGGGCTATGCTGAAGGCCGTGGAATTCTGGTCAGTGCCGAGGAGGATATAGAATCCCTTCCTGAACTTGATCGATACATAATCGTTGCCCAGACTACCCAAGACCAGGAGAGGTATGAGGTATGGTCCAGGAAGATCCTTTCACGCTATCCAGGTGGAAAGGTCTTCCATACCATCTGCAATTCTACTTACAGGCGTCAGTCAGAGGTAAGGCGGCTTGCCTCGGAGACGGATGTGGTGGTTGTTGTGGGGGGCAAGCAGAGCGCAAATACCAGGCGGCTTGCCGAGATAGTGGCAGAATGCGGAAAGCTCGCCATGGCAGTGGAGACCGAGGAGGAACTCGATAGAGAGAGGCTATCCGGGTTCAGGCACGTAGGGGTGACTGCCGGGGCTTCAACACCTAACTGGATAATAAATCGTGTGGTGAGGGAAATTGAAGCCTTGCCGGGGGCACTTGATTCGATTCGGCGCCAGGTTGCATATAGGTTTGTACGGTTTCTATATGAGAGTAACCTGTGGACCGCTCTTGCCGGTGGAGCGCTTGCCTGGTCAGCAATGATTATTGACAAAGCGAATGTGCCTTCTTTTTTTGCAGTGGCAATGGCCTTTTGCTACATCTTTGCCATGCATACCTTGAACTTATTCATGGACCAGGAAGCCGGCGAGTACAATGATCCCCTGAGGGCCAAGTTTCTCAGCCGGCACAAGGCAATATTTTATACATCTTCTATGCTGGCGGTATTTGTAAGTCTTGGGATTGCCTGGTATCTCAGCATGGCATCCTTTCTGTGGCTGATGGCGATCAGTGCACTTGGCATTCTATATACCGTACCTGTAATCCCTGGTCCCAGACGTATTCGTGCATTGAAAAACCTTCCAGGATCAAAGACCTTCTTCATAGCCCTGGCATGGGCCTCGGTTGCAGTGCTCCTTCCACTGACCGGTTTTATTTCGTGCCTCAGGCCCATGCACTGGATCTTATTTATCCTTGGGGCTGTGCTTGTTTATATGAGATCTGTGCTTCTGGAGGTTCTTGACGTCCAGGGAGATCGCATAGTCGGCCGCGAGACCCTGGCTATACTCATTGGGGAGAAAAAGGCTGTTAATTTAGTCGGTTTACTTTCTGTGATTCTCGGGGTTGTGTCCGTGATACTCCCAGCCCTGGGTATTGTCCCTTGGCGGTTTGCCTCTTTTCTTCCTGTTTCTCTGTGGATGCTCGGGCTTTCCTGCCTTTTTTCAGGCCGGAGAATAGGGCAGAACCTCAGACTCGAATTTATGGTTGATACAAGCTTTTTCCTGCTCCTCGCAGGCGCAGTTATTTTGGATGCGCTGCTGTAACTTATTAAGGTTATTTCCTTTTTTAATTCAAAATTCAAAATTTAGAATTCAAAATTGTGTCTGAACGGCTTTTCCTTTCAGATACTAAATATCTACCCTTTACTCACCGCTGATAAAATGTTCTATCATTTGAAAGGCCTCACTGTCGGTGAACTGGCGAGGGGGATGTTTACAGAAATAGGCTGACGGCGCATAAAGAGCTCCGCCTTGACCTCTGTTTAAGGCCAGTTTTGTGCAACGGATGGCATCAATGGCCACACCG
>DFBQ01000089.1:0-13501 GCA_002367355.1 Deltaproteobacteria bacterium UBA3076
TACAAAATGAAGGATGCCGTTTTTTTCAGACAATTCCATTAAACTGAATGTAACCGTTCAGGGTTCAAAGGTTCAGGGTTCAAAGGTTAGTTGGTTTTGACCTTATCATCTTAACCCTTGAACCCTGAACCTTTGAACCTATACAACTGAATCTGATGCACAGATCAGGATTAGAATAATAACACTGAGCCTCTCACAAAACTCGGAGTTTTTGCAAGAGGCTTACACTTATTGGAAAAACATTGATGCTGGATCAAAAACGATTAAACAGAGATTATCCCTCGGACGTACAGGTCATCCATCTGGGGACCAGGGAGATTATCCTTATCGGCACGGCTCACATCTCTAAGGATTCGGTCGATTTGGTCCGCAGGGTGATTAAAAGCGAAACGCTAGACTGCGTGTGCGTGGAACTTGATGCCAAAAGGTACGAGACGCTGTCCAAAAAGAAACGTTGGGAATCCCTGGATCTTAAGGAAATCATCCGCAAAAAGCAGCTCAGTACCCTGTTGTTCAATCTGATGCTGGCTTCCTACCAGAAAAAGCTGGGAAACCAGCTTGGGGTGTTACCCGGCACAGAACTTCTGGTGGCTGTGAAGACTGCGGAGGAAAAAGGGATTTCTATAGCCCTGTGCGACCGCGATGTCAGGGTCACTCTGCGGCGGGCCTGGCATGCTACATCCTTTTTCAAGAAAAACTATCTGCTGGCCAGTCTATTCGCCGGATTGTTTGATCGAACTGAAATCACCGAAGAAAAGCTGAACGAATTAAAGAAAACAGATGTCCTTTCAGAACTTGTGCTGGAACTGGGTCAGGCCCTGCCGGAGCTGAAGCGGGTCCTTATCGACGAACGAGATACGTTTTTATCCGAAAGAATCAAGAACGCAGAGGGCGAGCGAATCGTTGCAGTGGTGGGAGCAGGCCATGTCGAGGGAATCAAAAAGGCGTTGCTGGAAGACAGGCATGCCGAGATGGAGGAGATCAATGTTATTCCGCCTGTCTCCCCGATCTGGAGAATTCTTGGCTGGTCTATCCCTGCGGTAATCCTTGCCTCTCTCGGAGCAATCGCATGGAACAAAG
Source organism: Deltaproteobacteria bacterium UBA3076 (assembly GCA_002367355.1). GTDB lineage: Bacteria > Desulfobacterota > Dissulfuribacteria > Dissulfuribacterales > UBA3076 > UBA3076. The sequence continues at coordinate 1,081 of DFBQ01000089.1, forward strand.
GGTGTGATGTAGCTGGCGATAATATTATTTACTGGATCTTGGCTAACGGCATTCCTTCTTCCATAGGGGCCATGCTATCCTTAGCTCACCCGCTTACCATTGTCTCCGCCTTTGCCGCGGCGCCTGTGACCAGCCTGACGCCTGTCATCGGTGCTGGCTATGTCACCGCCTTTGTCCAAGTTTTGGTCCAGCCGCCAGTGGTCAGGGAATTTGAAACAGTACTTGAAGACATGTCCACGCTGATCGGCTGGTGGAAAAACAAGCTGCTTAAAGTCTTTTTGGCTTTTTTGCTTCCAGGCCTCGGTAGCATGATCGGTTCCTGGATTGGTGGGTATGAGATCATCTCCAACCTGTTTTGAGATCAATTAATCGTACTACAAAAGGGCATCCTTCATTTTGTAGTTTACACTTTTTCAACATAGACGGATGCCAGCCATTAGCTGTTAGCCGTTAGCTATTAGGTAAAAACTTTGTATAAAAACGGGTTATTAAGCTAAAAGCTAACGGCCAGTAGCTAATCGCACAGGTCATATTTTTTGAGGTATATTACCCCTAAAAGTGTAAACTACTTTTGGTTTGCTATGAAGGATGCCCACAAAAGTCTGGATCAAAGGGGTTATAATGGATTAATGAACATCGAACATCGAACGTCCAACATCGAATGTTGAATGGGAAAAGACTTATGACCTGGAAGAAAGGCTGCTCCCCTCTGTATCAAAACGGTTGACAAGAAACAGAAATAGCCGTTGAATATTCGGTATTGGATGTTTGTTTTTCATTCGATGTTCGACGTTCATCTTTTAATGTAACCTGTGAACCTTTACAAAACAACTTAGCGCTTATGGGGTTATATCGGATAGCCTTCATGAGATATGGTGTTAACTTTTAACAAGGAGAAAAGGACTATGAAGCGAAGACTCACAATTTGGATTTTGGCATTGACCCTCGTCGGGGTATTCAGTCTCATCGGGTGCGACAAGAAAGAAGAAACAGGTGCCGAGAAGGTGAAGCAGGATGTAAGCGAAATGGCCAAGGAAGGAGCCAATGCAACCGAACATGAGGCCCAGACCGTGGGGGAAAAGGTAAAAGAAGCTGCTGGAGCAGTGCAGGAGACCGCGGGAGAGGCTGCTGAAGCCGTGAAAGAGAAGGTCGAAGAGGCTGCTGAAGCCGTGAAAGGGGAGCACAAATAGAGGATTGCGCAGGAACTCGGAAAAGCTTAAAAAAAGGGCGTTTTAAAAACGCCCTTTGAAGGTTGGCAATGCGATAAAATACTACGTCATCTCCGATAACCTGACCAGTTTTTCGTAGTCGGCATTCACGCGCTGCTGGATGTAGGCGATATGTTCTTTATCCAGGTGGCGGAAGCGACGCTGGCCTTTCAGGTATTCCTGAACAGGCTTGGGCTTTGTTATCTTGCGGCTCATGATGTAGCGTCCTTCGATAACTTCATACAGAGGGAAGACCTTTGTCTCCACTACCAGCTTGGCAAACTCAATAGAGCGCTCAGGTGCCGATCCCCAACCTGTTGGACACGGTGAGTATATGTGAATGTAAGCAGGTCCTTTGACCAGGGCCGCCTTTTTTACTTTATTCATGAGGTCCAGGAAATAGGCAGGCGAAGCAGTAGCTACATAGGGGATGTTATGGGCCACTGCTATTCCCGGCACGTTCTTTTTCCAGGTGACCTGGCCAAAACTCTTTTTGCCCGGAGGGGTGGTGGTTGTCATGGCCCCGTATGGAGTACAACTGGAGCGCTGAACTCCTGTGTTCATATACGCCTCGTTATCTAAGCATATATAAGTGAAGTCGTGGCCTCGCTCCAGGGCGCCGGAGATCCAGCCAAGACCTATATCACTTGTTGCACCGTCTCCTCCAACAGCCACTATGTCAACGTGTTTTTTAGAGACCTTGCCTTTGCGTCTCAGGACTTTCAGGGCCGATTCTATGCCTGACGCCACTGATGCCGGATTCTCAAAAGCTATGTGGATCCATGGCACTTTCCAGGCAGTCTGTGGATATGGAGTAGTAATAATCTCCATACAGCCTGTAGCCATACAGACAATAACATTTTTTCCCAAGGCCTTCATAGCCATTCTAAGGGCCAGGACCTCACCACAGCCTTGACACGCCCTGTGGCCTGGTGCAAGCAGCTCTTCCTTGGGGAGATTTTTCGCCTTAAATCGTTTGAATTTTTCGAATTCAGGTATCATTTTTCACGCACTCCGATTACTTCGTACAGTTCCTTTGGACGTTTCTTGGCAAATGCTGTAGCCTTGTCGACCATTTCTTCAAACCGCTCAACAGTTACATCCCGTCCACCGAGCCCGGCAATGAAGTTGAAAATCTTAGGAGACCCAGGCACCTTGTAGAAAAGAGACCTGAGCTCAGCACCCACCGGGCCGCAGATTGCGCCAGGGGGCAGACAGCGATCCACTACTGCCAGGATTTTTGCCTTTCCTGCGGCCTTTCGAAATTCAGGCCCGGGGAATGGACGCCATAGACGGATCTTTACCAGCCCTGCCTTTTGCCCTTTATCGCGCATGGTGTCTATTGCGGTCATGGCTGTCTCTGAAATGCTGCCCATTGTGACCAGCAAAACTTCGGCATCTTCAGAGCGGTAGGTCTCAATAGGATTGTACTGACGCCCGAAAAGATCGGCAAATTCCTTCCACCCCTGGAGTATCACCCTTCTGGACGCCTTTAGGGCTTCATTGTGCGCGACCTTTGCCTCTGAATATACCTCCGGAATACCTACAGGACCCATGGTGATGGGCTTTCTGGGATCCAGGCGGTAGCGGGGCTTGAAGGGTGGAAGATACTGATCAACCTCCTCCTGGCTCAAGAGCTCTACAGCCTCGACAACGTGACTCAGGGTGAAGCCGTCAATGTTTACGATCATGGGTAAGGACACCCGTCTGTCTTCAGCCACCCTGAAGGCATGAAGAGTCAGATCAAAGGCCTCCTGGCCTGTGTCCGCAAAGGTCTGTATCCAGCCGATATCCCTCTGGCTCATTATGTCCTGGTGGTCATTCCAGATACTTATGGGCGCAGACAAAGCACGGTTCACTACAGCCATCACTATGGGAAACCTCATTGGACCGGGTATGAAGAGGATTTCGCTCATCAACAGGAGGCCCTGGGAGCTGGATGAGGTAAAGGTCCTGGCCCCGGCTGCTGAAGAACCGCAGCAACAGCTCATTGCTGCGTGTTCAGATTCTACCGGGACGAATTCAGCATCCACTTCGCCATTTGCTATTACTTCCGAAAGGTGTTCCACAATATGGGTCTGAGGGGTAATGGGATAGGCAGGGATCACATCCACATTCGCCAGCTTTACCGCCTCAGCTAGTGCAATTGATACTTCAATTCCCACGCGTTTGGCCATGATCATCCCTCCTCCGGGACTATTGTTATGGCATTTTTGGGGCATTCGTGGGCGCAGATGCCACAACCTTTACAGTACTCCAGGTTAACCTCAAAGAAGCCGTCTTCAGTTTGGATGTAGGCCATGTCAGGACAGTATATCCAGCAGATACCACACTTGATGCACTTTTCCTTGTCAATGACCGGTCTTTGAGACCGCCAATCGCCCGTCCTGAATTTGACCGAGCTACCCGGCTCCATCACGTGACACCCAAAGGTTATTGTCTTCCAACCTATAATGGCATCAGTATTGGCCATTTTGTTACTCCTTCACTTTATCTTAAGATGTTATGGGGTTGGTAATATCTTCGGCCACTTTATCATCCAGTGACCGTCGTTTCCTCAAATGCCCTGCGCATTGCAGCCTTGTTTTTTTCAGAAAGTCGCCCAAACCGGCGATCCAATGCATCTTCCATGGCCTCTGTCCCTACAATGCCGGTAGCCTTTAATAGGGCACCGAGCATCGTGGTATTAGTAATGGGCAGTCCCAATACTTCTCTGGCTATGGTATTGGCATCTACCATGGCAAGTTTGCTATCCAGGCCAAAGGTTTTCCTGACCTCCGACTCCTTCATATTGGTATTCAGGATGACAATTCCGTCTTCATGCAACCCCTCTGATACCTTTACCAAAGAGGGAAGCGCTGAGTCCAGTACTACCACTATGTCCGGGCAGTAGACCTTTTCCCTGGTCCGTATTGGGGAGTCACTCATCCTTACAAAAGCTGTAACAGGGGCACCCCTCCTTTCCGGACCGAAGCTGGGAAAGGCTTGCGCGTATTTTCCTTCATCTATGCCTGCAGTTGCCACGAGCTCAGCTGACGTAACAGCTCCCTGCCCGCCGCGGCCATGAAGTCTGATTTCTTTCATTGGCAATATCTCCCATATAAGTATTTTAGATGTGACGAACTAAGACCCATACAAATCACCTTAGCTGAAAAGGGGAAAATCAGGTTAAGGAGCCTCAAAGGACATGAAAAGGCCTTCCAGCTTTTTCTTGATAAGGTTTGTTAACACGTTGGTTTTTCTCTTGTCAAGGGGCTGATTTGAAAGCCGGGGGTTATTTTTGATCATCAAGGGAATTCAATTTCTTGTTAAGTCGGCAGAGAATAGTGCGAATATGTTTGGATTTTTTCCCCAATGCCTCTGCCTGTCGTCCGAGCTTTGCTGCTGTCTTCCAGTCATGTGTCTCTTCAAGGTACCCAAGGGCCAGAAGTGCCATGGACTCCGAATCTTCATGGTTGATTTTGATAGCCTGCTGCCATGATGTCTTGGCTTCCTGCCATTGATTAAGGACCCTGTAGGCCTTGCCGAGTATTCGAAAAATAGCCCCTGGTACCGGTTGGTTATGTCTATCTATAAAAGGACTGAGAACATCCAGGGCCTCTTTTGCCCGGTTCGATTCAATGAGCACTTCGGCCATACGGCCTGCTAAGCGTATATCGCCTGGTTTCAGTGCACAGGCCTTTTTCAGAACCTTTTCAGCACTTCTGAGGTCTCCTTTCTGGAAAAAGACCCCGCCAAGGTTATAAAGGGCCATAAAATTTTCAGAAGACGTGCCTGCAGCCCTGGAAAAGGCATTAATGGCCGCCTTGGTCCTTCCCTGTTCTGCAAGACAAACCCCCAGGCTATTAAGTAAATTGGCGTTTAGAGGCTCAGTCTTGAGGCCAAACCTGTAGTTTCTGCAAGCGCCCGGCAGATCTCCCCACGAAAGGATTTTGTCTCCCCTGACGTTCCAGGTCAAGCTGTCATGGATGGCCACTGAACCGTTTCCTAACAGATCTGCGTGCATAAAGGCCCACAGGGCTGCTACCGGGGTTCGGGATGGTCCCACCGCAGCTTGGCTGCCGGCAGCAATGCCTATGGTTGAAGGCGTATCCCGGGCGGCAATGCAAAGTTTCCGGATCTTATTCCCCCATTGGGCCAAATCAGATTCCCTGGACTTTCTGCCAAGTTTTCTGATTAAAAAGGCATTAGTTTTTTTTTCTGAAATGAATACTCCATCTTGCCCTAAGACGTCTTTAAGATCATGGGGCACGGGTTTAACATAAGCAACGGCATATTTTGAGCTACCCTTGACCATTTTTTTTGCTTGATCAAGCCTTAATCCAAGCCCCTCAAGACCCAGGCTGTCTTCAAGGGCTTTTAAATCATCCGTGCAAAAGATTGCAGTACCCAGTTCCTCAGCCAACCTTTCAAGACCATAGATGTCCTCCTCCACATGACGGATATCAAAAGGCTCGGAGATATGGTGGCCATAAGCTTTAGAAATCAGCATCTTCACTATCCGGGCTTTAGGAATCAATTGCTTAAGGCCAAAAGACAGTTTGTCCTCGTCTACTCCAGGCAGAAGTATCCAGAAGTCCCCGGGATTTCCCCCCAGCCATTCAGGATCAGAATGTCTCCAAAGCATCGAGCACAGGTCAATTACACTTTTATGATCACAGTAATTGGAATTTGCCGAGGGCTTTTGTATGAGGTGCAGCAAGGAGGTTGAAGGCTCCTCGTTTTTAAAAATGGCTTCTAAGGTAAGACATATATATTTAGGAATTTTTCCTGACCTTGAAAAAGAGGACTCCAATCGCAGGACCTTGAGTTTGTTTTCAACCCAGGACTGCAGAATAGGAAGCCACCTTTCAGCTTCTTCCGGTCCGATGGAATTGTCTACTTTAAATAACACCAGGGTGCCGAGAATGATTTGGTGATTTGGTGATTTGGTGATTTGGTGATTGGGAGTGGCTGACAGGTCTCTGATTGGGATCAGGACTTGCTGTCCTATCCGGTCCCAAAATCCTTTGCATTCGGATAGGGCATGAGAGGCCCTCTGTCTCTGACGCTCTGAAAATTTAGCCGGCGGAAGGCCGTCAACATGGTCGGAAATGGGGCAGAACGTCCATTCTGAAAGGGAGAAAATTTCACCAAGCCATTTAATGACCTGGTTACCCAGCCGTTCCAGGTCCGCCGGAACCAGATGAAACATAGGATCAGTCATTGTTAATATTACTCACCGGATAACTATTTACTCAGCCTCGAATGGGCAGAAGCCACTGCCTGGGTGATAATCCTGTAGTCTTCTTCCTGAACCGTCCTGATGTCCATAAGCACACGGTCTTCTTCAATCCTTACGATCACAGGCGGTTCGTTTTTGCGGAGTTCAGACTCGATACGCGCAGCAGTAAACGCCTTGTTCCCCGGAGTGAGAGCTACAGCCACGGACTTGAGCTGCTGCAGCGGCAAAGCACCACCTCCAACACGGGAAATAGTCTCTGCGGTATTTATCGATATGCCGGTGAGTTTCAAGGCCCTTAGTCGTCTTTGAAGTCGCCTGGCCCGGGATTTGAGCTCATCATGGGAAAGACACAGCATGTTGAGTGTAGGTATGACCTTAACTGCCCGCTCCGGATCTTGATAGAGTCTCAGTACCCCTTCCAGGGCCACAAGCGTGAGCTTGTCTATCCGGACCGCCCTGTTCATAGGGTTTTCCTTTATCCGGTCAACAAATTCCTTTTTCCCAATAATGATGCCTGCCTGAGATCCACCTAAGAGTTTATCACCACTGAAGCTCACCAGGTCTGCCCCGGCAGCCAGCGATTCCTGGACCATAGGCTCATGAATTATTCCATATCTTGAGAAATCTATGAAGTTGCCGCTACCCAGGTCTTCAAATACAGGGACGCCATGTCTTACACCGAGTTCGGCCAGCTCTGAGATGGATGCGGCCATTGTAAAGCCCACCATCTGGAAGTTGCTCTGATGTACTTTGAGGAGAAGAGCGGTCTGTTCCCCTATGGCAGACTCATAGTCCCTCAAATGGGTGCGGTTTGTGGTCCCGACTTCCCTCAGGATGGCCCCGCTTTTAGCCATTACATCAGGGATGCGGAAGGAACCGCCTATCTCTATGAGTTCACCCCTGGAGACAATCACCTCTTTACCCTTGGCCAGGGTTTCCAGTGTGATAAGGACTGCAGCGGCATTATTGTTTACTACAAGGGCCGACTCCGCCCCTGTCAGATCACAGAGCAACTCTTCTACGTGGCAGTATCTGCTTCCCCTCATCCCTTTTTCCAGGTTATACTCCAAATTTGAGTATCGACCTGCTATATCCAGCATGGACTGAAAGATCTCTTTGGGGAGCAGAGAGCGTCCAAGATTTGTATGTATCACTACGCCTGTGGCGTTGACTACCGGCCTTAAGGAGGGTCTTAGCAGTGATGTCAGGCGCATTTCGATTTGTTTTTTTATGGTTTCATATTTTACTGATTCGGGGTCAGGTTCTTGTGAGGACAGAATATATGAGCGCAGACTGTCAAGGACATCTCTGCAGGCAGTTACCTTGACCCGCCGGGGGGCTTCATTGGATAATGTCTGTATCAGTTCGTCAACCTTGGGAAGCTTACGTAATAATTCTTGTTGAGATTGAGAATAATCCATGTTGCGTCTCTCTTTAATCTGGGTGGACAAAACCCGGGATACCTGGCTCAGGGCCGGTATCGAGCATTATATAGAAAAGATTGAGCACTACATTCGTGTGCAGGTCCTCCAGGTTCGGGGCGTCCGCTTTGCCCGAAAAATGAAACCTGACGAGGTCATGAAGCGCGAAGCCGAATCCATTGTAAAGGCCCTGCCAAAGGTGGCTTTTACAGTTGCCCTGGACGTAAAGGGTCGGATGTTGGATTCCCCCGGACTCGCCGGGATGCTGACAGATCTGGAGGCAAGAGGGGTTAGAGACCTGGCCATGGTGATAGGTGGGGCCTCGGGGCTTGCACCGGAAATAATCAAGAGAGCAGACAAGAGGTTATCTCTTTCCCCAATGACCTTTACACACGACATGGCAAGACTCATACTGGTAGAGCAGATCTACAGGGCCTGCACTATCAAGGCCGGCGAGCCCTATCATCATTGAAAGATGAACGTCCAACATTTTTTTTCTTGAACCCTGAACCTCTGAACCCGTGTCTATAATTCATTCATGCCTCCACTACAGAGGTTACCTCGGGGATTTCACTCTTAAGATATCTCTCAATTCCTGACTTAAGGGTTATCTGGCTCATGGGGCAGCCTTTGCAGGCGCCGGTTAGAGTGACCTTGACTATCCCGCTATCTTCATCTACTTCTACCAATTCTACATCCCCGCCGTCCTGCTGCAGCATGGGACGCACTTTGTCCAGTGATTTTTGTACTCTGTCTTTTATCATTTTAAAAATTTCCCTTTTATTTTTCAACCAATGCCAGAATATTTCCACGCGTAAACAGCGATGAAAGTTCGTAACCGGCATTGCTCAAGGCCTTTTCCCCACCTTCTTCCCGATCAACAACAGTAAGCACCTGGGCTACTTTGTAACCTTCTTCCTCGGTCCTCTCAATTGCCTTGATAAGGGTCCCGCCGGTGGTAACCACGTCTTCGACCAGGGCTACTTTGCTCCCAAGGGGAATGTTGGATTTTCCTTCTATCCAGGACCCTGTACCATGTCCTTTTGCTTCTTTTCTGATGATAAAGGCGGGTATGGGTCTCCCTTCAATAAAGCTTACTACAGAGACTGCTGTAACCAGCGGATCAGCCCCCAGGGTCATTCCGCCGACCCCTGAAATACTCATGCCGGACTGCAGAATGCGATTGTACAGCAGCTTGCCGCAGAGATAGGCCCCCTCTGCAGAGAGCGTGGTCTGCTTGCAGTCTATGTAGAAGTCGCTCTCTTTCCCGGAGGTCAACCTGAAGGTCCCCTCTCTGTATGAGAGCTCAAATATCATCTGTCTGAGTCTTTCCCAGTCTCTCTGAATCATTGCTCAGCCCCGAAGACCCGCTCAAATATGGTTTTCACATGTTTAAGATGGTATTTTATGTCGAATATGGCCTCGATTTCTTCCGGAGCCAAATGTTTGGCCAGGTCCTGGTCTGCCAGGAGTCTTTCCTTGAAAGTGCCGTTTCCCTCCCATACCTCCATGGCCTGTTTCTGGACAATTCCATAGGATTCCTCCCTGCTGACACCTTTCTGTGTAAGTGTGAGCAATACCTGTTGTGAGAAGATAAGCCCCTTGAGCATATTCAGATTATGCTCCATCCGATCAGGATATACTATTAAATTATCCAATATCCCAGTAAGACGGCTCAGCATGAAATCTGTCCCGATAAAGGCATCAGGGCCGGTCACACGTTCAACTGATGAGTGGCTTATGTCCCGCTCGTGCCACAATGTCACGTTCTCAAGCGCCGGAATCGCATAGGAACGTACCAGCCGTGCAAGACCACACAGATTTTCCGACAGGATCGGGTTTCTCTTATGCGGCATGGCCGAAGAGCCCTTTTGCCCCGGCCTGAAGTACTCTTCTGCCTCCAGCACTTCTGTCCGCTGAAGATGGCGCACCTCAGTTGCTATCTTTTCAATAGAGCTTGCCAGCACTGCCAGGGCACAGAATACTTCTGCGTACCTGTCTCGCTGTATGATCTGGTTGGAGGCAGGAGCAGGCTTAAGACCCAGGTGTTCGCACACATAGGATTCCACCCTGGGATCAGCGTGGGCAAACGTGCCGACAGCCCCTGATATCTTACCATAGGAGATTGTCTCCTTTGCATTCTCAAGACGCCTGCGGTTTCTCCGCATCTCATCGTACCAGATGGCAAGCTTCAGACCAAAGGTGATGGGCTCGGCATGGATACCATGAGACCTTCCTATCATCACTGTGTCTCTGTGTTCAAAGGCACGTTTTTTTATAACATCCATCAGGGCGTTCACGTCATCAATGATGATTTCCATGGCCTGCTTAAATATTACGGCATTGGCTGTATCCAACATGTCAGATGACGTAAGACCCCAGTGCAGGTATCGGGCGGATGGCCCTACATACTCTGCCACGTTGGTAAGAAAGGCAATCACATCATGACGGGTCTTTTCCTCAATCTCGGCTATCCGTTCCGGATCAAAAGCAGCCTTGGTCCTTATGTCCTCTGCAGCCTTCTTTGGTACTGCTCCGAGCTCAGCCCAGGCCTCTGCCGCAAGAATTTCCACTTCAAGCCAGGTCTTGTATTTATTCTCCAGGGTCCATATGGCTGCCATCCCGGGCCGGCTGTATCTATCTATCATAAAAAAGATTCCTATAATTCCGTTTCCCATGCCCCTGCATGGGAATCCTGTGTCATGAAGCTCTGCACCCTAAGCCGATACAGAGTTTTCTACACACTTCTTGGCAGACGCTCAGGACCCGTAGCGAATTCCAACGACTTATTCCTTTACGAGTCCTTAGTAGGGGTTTGTCCACCAACAATCTGTATTTCCAGCTTGTCTTTTAGACCAGATAAAGGAACGAAGCGCAATAGTTACAATTTTTAAATTCAAGATTCAAAATTTAGAATTCAAAATTGTGTCTGAACGGATTTTCCATTCAGACACTATCTATACCACCTGCCATAAGTCCGGTTGATTCTGATTTATGCTTATTCGTTCAAGAGCCGAGGATAATTTTATAGGGATGGAGAAAAATTTGCCGGTTTTTCACAAGCAGCTCGGAGACAATGTGAATAATGAATGGGAAATCCTTTAGGAAAAGGGACATCGGACATGAGTGAAACAGGTCGGAAGACAGCGCTTTTGGAGGAATTTAAACCCCAGAATATCCTAAAACCCGAGGATTACGAATCATATATAGGACAAGAACGGGTGGAGGAGCTTAAGCGTCTTGCAGAACCCGTTATAGGGAAAGGATGGTCAAATGTTAACTCCACACTAATAGGTGGAGGAGTATCGGAAATACTTCGCAGTGCTATTCCTCTGGCCCGGGGGCTTGGAGTGCAGGCCAATTGGTACGTGATAAAAGGTACTGATGATTTCTTCAGTGTAACAAAGAAATTTCACAATCTCTTGCAGGGGGTTGATCAACCCATTTCCATGAAAGAAATCTTCGGAGCCTATCTGGATACGATAGATAGAAACGCCAGGAATACGTTAATTGCCGCTGACATGGTAGTAATACACGACCCACAGCCGGCGGCCATGATTATGAATGGTGTAATCTTCGGCAATACGTTGTGGCGGTGTCATATTGACACCTCGGCTCCTAATCAAATTGTGTGGCGCTTTCTTCTTCCCTATATCAATCAGTGTGCAGGCGCAATATTTACCACGCCGGAGTTTGTTGGCCCAGGTCTCCAGGTTCCTCTGTATCAGATTTCCCCCTGTATCGATCCGAAAAAGGAAAAAAACCATCAACACTCAGATAGCGAAGCATTAGATATCCTGACCCCCCTTTTTGACGAGCATGATGTGGACCCTGAACGGCCAATCCTGACAGCGATATCCCGATACGATATCCATAAAAACCAGAGTACCATATTGAAGGCTTTTAAACGATTAAGGGAAGAGAAGAATTTTAATTCACTCCCTTATCTGATCTTTTTGGGCAATACCGCAACAGATGATCCGGAAGGGGGAGCCATGCTGGAGACGCTCAAGCAGGAGGCAGGTGATGATCCTGATGTACGGTTCTGGATTGGTGTGGAAAATAACGAGCAGGTATTAGGCGCCCTGATGCATATTGCCCTGGGATTTATTCATGTTTCCACCAAGGAAGGGTTTGGTCTGGTAGTATCCGAGGCCCTCTGGCAGGGAACACCTGTTATTGGATCGAGAGTAGGGGGAATTACCATGCAAGTTCTGGATGGCTATACAGGCTATCTGGTTGATCCTATGGATGTTGAAACCATCGCTGCCAAAATGGCCCGTCTGCTGGACTATCCTGATGAAGCAGCCACCATGGGCATCCAGGGGAGAAATCATGTGCGCAAACACTTTCTCCTGCCGGAGTTGATCCGGCATTATCTTATTCTTCTTCGGTTCTATTCAGGAGTGAGTCAGGAACTGCCTGAATTCAGATTAACCGATCTTGCCTACAGTGAGATTATCCATGCCATGAGACGTCCTCACCCATTTTTACCAAGATTATGATAACTAAGTTGAGCGATTAGCTGTTAGCCATTAGCGATTAGCTTTGGAAAATCAAGGCATTAC
>DFBQ01000089.1:13534-15622 GCA_002367355.1 Deltaproteobacteria bacterium UBA3076
CTAATAGCTAACAGCTAAAGGCTAACCGCTCAATTACTGTTAAAGCTATCCAAGGCCTCTTTTTCCGAATCATATATAGCAAAGATCTTATTTAGGCGGGTTACTTCAAAGACCGATCTCACATTTTTCATTAATTCACATAATTTAATTTCCCCACGGGTTCCGATTGCCTTTAATGCAGAGATCAATACCCCCAGCCCAGAGCTGTCGATTAGATTAACACTTGATAGATTGATAACCAGATTCACATTTCCATTTGCCACAAATTCAGCCAATTTGGATTTGAAATCAGTTGTAATGCCTGCATCAAGTCTATTTTCCCGTGGTCTTATGACCATAACTTTATTTTTTACAAAAGACTCTATTTTCATTTTGCACTTCCTTGGTCTGGGATTCTGTTTTTATGTCCTAATAGGACTTCACTATCCGCTGGTCTCGATCAGCGCCAGTAACTCTGCTGTTTTCTCCTGCATCAAATCGACATCCCCTCTGGATTCTACGTTCAGGCGCAACACCGGCTCGGTATTGGAACAGCGCAGATTGAAGCGCCAACCATCCAGCTCCATGCTTATACCGTCGGTTTCATCTATGCTATTGGCCTGAGGTCCATAGACTTTTTGTGCGCGGGCAATAGCAGATAGAGGATCATCCAGTCGCCGGTTGATCTCTCCACTGGCTGGATACAATGCGATACGTTCATCGAGCATGGCTGACAGTGGCTGTTCCTTCTGACTCATCAGTCCAGCAATTAATAGCCAGGGGATCATACCACTGTCACAGTAAGCAAAATCCCGAAAGTAATGATGAGCGCTCATCTCGCCACCGTAAACCGCGTCTTCAGACCTCATACGCTCCTTCATAAAGGCATGCCCTGTCTTATTCTGTATGGGTATGCCGCCTGCACTGGTCACGACATCAATAGTATTCCAGGTCAACCGTGGATCATGGATGATCTTTTCTCCTGGTTTTTTTGCCAGAAATGCCTCGGCCAGCAGACCTACAATATAATAGCCTTCGATAAAACGGCCTTTTTCGTCAAAAAAGAAGCAACGGTCAAAATCTCCATCCCAGGCAATACCCAAATCAGCCCCTGAAGAGAGAACGGCCTTGCTGGTAACTGAACGGTTCTCCGGCAACAGTGGGTTTGGAATTCCGTTGGGAAAGGTTCCGTCAGGCTGGTGCTGGACCTTAATGAACTCAAAGGGCAGATGGGACTTCAGGGCATCCATCACCGGACCTGCGCAGCCGTTACCGGAATTGATTACGATCTTGAGTGGTTTGAGTTTTGTTATGTCCACATAGTGCAACAGATGCCTGATATAGTCAGGCCGGCTGGCCAATGCCCTGCGCTGCCCGGATTTTCCCGCCGGGGGAAATAAACCCTGTTCCGCCAGCCGGCGGATTTCATGAAGACCGGTGTCACCGCTTATAGGACGTGCTCCTTCCTGCACCAGCTTCATACCGTTAAAATCCCTGGGATTGTGACTTGCGGTTACCATGATTCCGCCATCCAGGTGATGGTGAAAGGTGGCGAAATATACTTCCTCTGTGCCACACAGACCGATATCGAACACGTTCACACCGCTTTCCATAAGGCCATGACTGAGGGCATCACAAAGAGACTCGCTGGAGAGTCGAACGTCACGTCCCACCACTACCTGTTTAGGCTTGAGAAATTCAGCATAGCTCCTGCCAATCCGAAAGGCGATGTCCTCATTCAATTGATCAGGAATGCGGCCACGTATATCATAGGCCATGAAACATACAAGATCAGCGCCCATATACATCCTCTAACCTTGTGATGTCGTCCTCTCCCAAATAGCTGCCGGTCTGAACTTCAATCAACTCCAGGGGGATCACACCCGGATTTTCCAGACGATGGTTTACTCCCAACGGGATATAGGTGGATTGGTCCTCTGCCAGTAATAATACCTCATCGCCCCGGGTAACCCTGGCAGTGCCTCTGACTATAATCCAGTGCTCTGCCCTGTGATGATGCATCTGTAAAGAAAGGACCCCGCCAGGTTTAACCGTGATCCGTTTTACCCGGAAGCGTTCAGACACATCTATGCTCTCATATGCCCCCCA
>DFBQ01000079.1:0-5399 GCA_002367355.1 Deltaproteobacteria bacterium UBA3076
ACTTTTGGGACGCAGTACTAGTCAGGAAAGCTTCTTTCTTGCGAGCAGCGCTGCACCATAGGCACCTACTATCTGGGGATTTTCCGGAACCATAATCGTTTTTTCAAGGATCTCTTCCAAAAGACGGCGTATGGATACATTCCGGGCTACACCACCAGCAAATACAATGGGCTCTTCCACGGAAACCCTTTTCAGCATACCAGCCACGCGGCGCACCACAGACCGGTGCAAGCCAAGAGCAATATCTTGACGGTCTTCCCCTTTGGCAAGCAGTGAGGTCACCTCGGATTCAGCGAAAACTGTACACATGTTGCTGATCCGGATATCTTTTGCAGCCCTGAGAGCGTCAAGACCAAACTCGTCCAGATTGTAGCCCAAAGTATTCGCCATGATTTCCAGAAACTTACCAGTCCCTGCTGCACAGCGGTCATTCATCTCGAACTTTGTCACCCTGCCCTCACCATTGACCGCAATAGCCTTTGAATCCTGCCCCCCGATATCAAGTATTGTACGAACGCCGGGGAATATGGCCGCTGCGCCTATTGCATATGCCTTGATTTCCGTCACCACAGGCGAATCAAAGGAAAGCTCGAAAAGGTGGCGGCCATAGCCTGTAGCCATGATTCTGTCGTAGGCAACGCCATCAAGAATACCTTTTGCCCTGCCCATGGGATCAACACCGGAATCCACTCGTTTGTTGAGAACCATCCTTTTATCGTTCAACAGAACCAACTTAATGGTTCGCGAACCGATATCGATACCTGCAAACCGCACGAACTGATTCTCCTATCCTATTAACTCCACAAAGGCCTCGACCCTGGTTTTGAGCTGTCCCAAGTCTTCCAGACTGTAATCGGTCTCAATCCGAAGAGTAGGTATATCCCTTGCTTCAAGGGCTTTTTCCACAGGTATGGACTCCGTGAGATAGGGTTGACAAAATTGCAGGGAATAATGAATGACACCGTCTGCCTGATAAGCGTCATACATCTCGACAATGTGATCGAGACGTTCAGGGTTAGGTGTGAAGATGGCACAATCGACCTTGAAATAACGGTCCAAAATGGCCTCCATAAGTTCATCCACCGTGCTTCCGGAGCTATCAGTCAAGTTACGCACGCCCCGCTCCCCAACACATGACTCCTCCCCAACAATAACAGCACCCGCGGTCTCTATAATCCAGGGGAGCTTCCAGTTGGGAACGGCCATGGGACAGCCGGACAACAAGATTCTCGGGGTTGACTCCGGGAATACGCCTTCCCCTTTTCCGGTACGTACCTCCAACTCATCGCATATCTTGTTCACTGAATCGGTGAACCGGACCGGCTCATCATAAAACTGGACTTGATTGACCAACAGGGCATCCAGGCCTGAAACAGAAACCGGATTGGCTTTACGCAAACTCGACAGCCTGTGTAGTGCCTTCCGTTTGTTATTGACGATCTCAATCCCTTTTCTGAGCCTGTCTGCATCAATGGTGATATCAGCAAGTTTCTCAACCGCCTCCTTAAAACGGAAATATTCCGCCTTCAAAAGGGCTCTTCCTTCTTGGGATTTCATCTGGGGTATATCCATGACATACACTCCGGAGACAAGATCCTTTAAGGTCTCGTAGGACTTCTTTTTGCCATCACAGGTGTTTTCCCCTACGATCATGTCCGAGGCTTCGATATATGGGCAGGCCTTTCCCAGCTTGAATCCAAAAGCCGACTTGATAAGAGAACACGTATTGCGGGGCAGGAACCTTTCCACTTCTTCTGTAACAAAATCAGCGCCAGTACAAAGTCCGACAAGGGTCGCATCTGCTGCCCGCACGATTTCTTCCGGCACAAACACACAAAAGGAGCCGATTACTTTGCGGCCGGCCGCTTTCTCATCTATCAATTCTTTTATTCGCAGGCCATGTACTTCGCTCATTACAAAATCAAGGTAGCCCATCCCTTCAGGACGATTTTTCTGGGCAAGATAGACATCCTGATAACCCTTTTTTAATACCTCCAGCAAGGCATCATGTGCCCCAAGATCCAGGCCCAGACCCTGCCACATCTTTTCATGCTGTCCTTTCATTATTTTTCTCCTATGTTATATGGCACCTGTCTTGAAGTGGACATCACACACTGATCACCTTGTCTGCGAGCTGCATACTTGTTACGATATCCAGCATGTTCGTGGTCTCGCCCACGCCTTTTTGATCCAGCAGATTGAAGTGTGTGAGGCAGGTGCCGCAGACAAGAATGCTTACACCCTGGGCCTCCAGCTGCTGTATGGCAGGCAAGGTCTTGGCCCCCTCAATCGTCAGTTTTATCCCGCTATTGAGGAAAACCACTCTCCAGAGAGTCTCTCCCATCTCATTGAGCGTATTCAAGAAATTGAGCATTAGTCCTGCTCCCAGCACATCATCTCCCGAACCCATGGTATTCTTGGGAATCAGAACCAGCGTCTTCTCACTCGACATTGCCGGCTCCTTGCCGACAGATTCGCTACTGGTTTCCTCAGACCTCTCAGCCTTGATCTCAAAGTCATCGTCCTTTTGCTCAAGAGACGCACTGAAGCCCTGGCTTTCGACAAAACGGACGACGTTTTGGGCCGCGGCGGCATTATCAACTACCACTGTAAATGCCGGGACCTGGGTATTGGCTTCAATAAAATCCTTGGTCCTCAGCACCGGCTGGGGACAGTCAAGCCCCCGGCAATTCAATGTCTCCATACAACCTCACAATTCCGCTCATTCTATTTGAATAATGGAAATTCCTAAGTTATTATGCGGTAGCAATAATTTATGATTTTCAATTGAATGTCAAATAGGTAATAATGATCGTGCATTTGATTGTTATTGAAAATTTCGATAAAGGAGAAAAAGTGGATTGATACAAGTACCCAAAAAATATACGCAAAAAGTCGGCAATACTGTGAAAGTAATTATCCTAAGTAATCAGAAGGATAGACAAAACGATATAGTAGATGAGCTACTAAAGAACCCTGTCGAAATTAACAATTTTATGCCCTTTTCGAGAGACGGAATATATGAAAGGTGAGAGCTTTGAATTTTTATGAAATAAAGCAGGCTATTTTGAATCTCACGGACAAGGACTTCGTTCAATTCGAGGAGTGGTTCTATAAATTAGGTAACAAACGATTGGCCAAGTGAATTCAACTCAATGAAGTAAGGCAGGCTGTTTTGAGTCTATCAAGGATTTTGATCATTTTGAGGACTGGTTTGAGGATTTATGCGATGAACGATGGGCCGAGGAAGTTAAAAACGATCCAATGGCCCAAGAAGCTATAAAAATTGGAAATCTGATCATGAGCAAACCTGATCCCGGAAAATACTTGGCTGACTTACTGAGCGGCAATGAAGCTAAAGACGATGAATAAGATAACAAAATAGAAAAAGGGAAATACTCATCATGAAGCCAGGTCCACGGGATATTAAAGTCAACATTCTTATTACAGGTGAAGAGCTTGAGGAATTACAGAAACATACTTGGTCAATGGTGGAGGCTTTTGGCCTTGACTGTCGCATTGAACAGTATAAAGGGAAGAGGCCCATCGGTTTGTATCGATGGGATATGGACTGCTTGATTGATGTTCTCAGTATGGCACTGGACGATTCAAAGGAATATCCAGACCACAATAGCTCGGGTTACCTTGCACTGAAAAATCTATCCGAGATACTGAAGTCAGAATATGATAGGAATTTCGAAGTATGAGTTCTATTTTGGACATTGACCTGGACTATTTCAACCTGATCGAGAACCCCGAACAACGACTTCAAGAATTATTAGATTGGGGAGATTGCCCCATAGCTTTCATTGTTGAAAAGCATCACAAAGCCTATTCTCGTTGGAAAGACCGCGTTAAAAGAGGAATTCTCACACAACCATCTCACATTTTACACGTTGACGAACATCACGATATGATGGATCAAAAAAGGAATGCTAACATTGCCAATTTCATGTATCACGCAATGCAAACGTGGAAAAACAGCCGAGTACACTGGATGGTAGACACGCCGATTGATTCCCCTGCAATGTGGCTTGATAATGATGTGTGGAAGTCATTCTCCCATAGATTTAGCCTTGGTCCCAAACGCCCTCATGGTTGGCCTAAGCCTGATATAGTTTCGATATGCACAAGTCCACAATTCATCAGTAATGACTTGCTTCAGAGGCTATTGAGATCGATCCAAAAATTTATGACGGCAAGAAAGAGATCTCTTTGAGATGATCGATATACACTCGCCGGTCTGTTATACGTCAATGACTTCATGCAGAATATGTTGTCCAATGTAGGGCTTCAGGGCGTCTTGCATAACCAGATCAACCTTTACGCCGAGCAGATCTGTAAGATGATTTTCGAAAGCAATAAAATTGAGAAGGATCACACACCCATATAAACTTCGGTATTCCCATTTCAGCATATACTTTGGAGATGCCAAATGGCAAGGTCTCTTTTCTTTTTTCTCCTTAATTTCTTGAATGACTTTGATGATGTCAGAAAGGTTCTTGTGATTAGCTGAGCGCGCTTTAGTACTTGTTGAACACGCATCTATATCCAGACTTTTTCCCGTGAGTATTACCTCTGTCAGTAAGGAGCTTCTATTATGGAGAGGCAGGAAAACCTTTTTATGCCGAATAAAACGCACGCATGAAACGTTTATCAACTTGACGGGCTGGTCCGTCAAAACCTATGGAAAACCTGCCGTCAATAGCGCGAATCTGAATATGTCCCATTTTTCCTACAAGTGTCCGCCGCTCAGAAATCATTCCAGAAAGCAATTTTTGAACAACATGGTCAGTGTACTTCTTTTTGGGTATTTTAGGTTGTGCGGTGATGGACACACTGTCGGTTAAGGAAAGCAGTCGGTTTAAGTCGTTTTGAGTAGGGGGAGGATTGGAACTACCATAAAATGGGGTCAGAATTGAGTTAACGTCCTCCTCAAGCAAATCCTTCCATACCCGGTCGTTGTGACCATTATGTGAACCGTGGTGAGGGACCTTGAAAACAGAGGCTTTGCTTCCTTGAACAGGATTTGGTCCTTCAAGTACTGCATTCCAGCCCATATCCGGATCATTGACCTGTTCGAGATCGCCGCCCAAAAGCATCCGGATATTTTCAAATTCTATCCACAGGGCGATGGAACAATGGTTTTTTCTCTGCGCTGGTATTACCCCGCGTTGGACAGAATCGGGCACCAGACCAGCGAAATGAACCAGAGCACTGTTCACTGCCTTTGCCGACGGTGAAAGGCTGCGAATCCGTACTCTTGGGGCAACGCTCTCAAAAACAATGGTCGAATCACCGGCATAATGGATTCTACGTTTGTATCTTTTTGCGGAATCATGTTTGTAGGCATGGGCGACTATCTTCGCTATTTCACTCACACCGCTGGTGAGCCCCTC
>DFBQ01000079.1:5429-6069 GCA_002367355.1 Deltaproteobacteria bacterium UBA3076
AAAAGCGCTTGAGAAAAATAGATATAGGCAGACGGGCAATGTTCGACTACTGCGGATATCCCCTTGATATGATCGTCATGCCAGTGGGTTACAACCACCCGCTGGACGGCTTTGCAAGGATCAACTCCTAAGTTTTCGAGGTAGCGCAGGGCAACTGGCTGGGAGCTTGTATTGTCGAGACAAGAATCAACCACCAGCCAGTCGTTATTGCCAAGATGGACAACAACGCACTCGCCACGGCCAGGGCCGAATAGTGAGATTTCAAGTTCATCCGGGGACGGAGGGTCAACCTTAATGTCTGGCAAAAAAATTGGCGAGTTGTTTTGCGGCATTTTTACGTTCAACCATTTTTCTTTTGGGTATCACCAGCCTTCTGAAGCGGATGCGGGAAGTTCTTTGTCTGGGGCCTTTGTAATAATTCGCATAACCAATGGACCAGTAAAATACCGCGCCAGGCCGCAACAATTCTCGGTCTTCCAGGTTGACATCTTCAATAGAAATTGAGACCTGCTCCGGGGAACTCAGAGGATGAGTTTTATCAAATAGGGTGGCAACAAATTCACCGGTCCCAACTTTTTCCACACGGCCCTGCCATAATTGCAAGAGCTTGAAATCACTTTGCACAACATTAAAAACAGGC
>DFBQ01000079.1:6150-6936 GCA_002367355.1 Deltaproteobacteria bacterium UBA3076
GGCTGGGTCATTCAATAAGATAGCGTCCTGCGGGGGTTCTGTTCCATGTGTGAATAAGGCTATGGGTTCTGTTAGCATTGGATCGCCTTTGTTATTGTCGTTTCAATAATTCTATCAGCAGATTGAAGCAGCGCGTCCCAATTGTTTTCCAAAATCGCTGCCAACTGCTCTACTGCTTGTTCATCATCTTTGGCCAATTCGTCCAGTTCAATGTGGTGATTGACTCCCATAAAAACGCCGTGGGGGGTTACTTGTGCTGATGGTGCCAAGTGTACATTAATTCTACCGGGCAAGTCATCATCCCGCGGTGTTTGAATCTTCAAGCTGGTCAGGCCAGGTTCACGGAGGGTCTCCTGCCAGATGTCCTTCGGAGCTAAAATGTCGCCAATCTTGTTCCATGTCTCTTCGTTCTCAGCCCGATAATGGATATCCTTGTTAACGCCGAGTTTTGTTATCGGCGTATGTTCAAGAATCGCGAATGTAGAGACAACAAAATCGCGCAAAGTCGTATAATTGGCCGTTTCTGACGTCGAGGAGAAAAAACGGTCCTGAGTAACATCAACCTTCAACCAATCCAGACGAAACTGCGTTATTTGATTATGAATGATGTTTACTTCCGGCTCCAGAACGTCGTAATTGGGCAGTATCTTGTTCAGCACAAACCACGCCGGCTGAAAAATAACAGGATTAAAACTGCCAAGTAAGACTATGGAAACGCCTTCGACTTCATATTTCACGGGACAATCCATCTATCACAAATAATTTGTTGAATATAAAACTCCTTAA
>DFBQ01000082.1 GCA_002367355.1 Deltaproteobacteria bacterium UBA3076
CGCCCGAAGGGCGCTAAGTTCAAGTCATTACGCTTAAGTGGGCAAGATCAAGATGATATAAGACATTTAGAGAGTATTTTGGATGAAGATTGATATGAGTCCGCATTCCATCACAATGCGGATAAAAAAGACGAGTGAGCTAAGGCATTTGTGTATTGCTTTAGGTGATAAAAGGCTACAAGAAAAACTACAACAAGATCAAATTCGAACAAGTGAATTCAGTCGGACGGATACCGCGGCAAGCCGCGACACCCCCCGCTGATGCGGTTATTGGGTGCTGAGAGAGAACACACAGTTGAAGGATTCATTGTGCAAGGGTATTTCGTTTGGGTTGACATCGGCGGTCATCACGACCCTCGGTCTCATGGTCGGTCTCCACTCAGGGACGCATTCCAAAATTGTGGTCCTTGCAGGGATTTTAACAATCGCCATTGCCGACGCGTTTTCAGATGCCTTAGGTATCCACGTTTCAGAGGAAGCGGTAACCACCAACACCACCAAGCAAATTTGGGTGGCTACTATTGCGACGTTCCTGACGAAGTTTTTGTTCGCAATGACATTTATTGTTCCTGTTCTTCTTCTAAATCTCTCCGCTGCCATCGTCGTGAGTTTGGTATGGGGACTGTCCGTCCTCGCCGTTTTGAGCTACATTATCGCCAGAACACAGGGAAAGCCACCTTGGAAAATCGTCGGAGAACACCTCGCGATCGCAACTGTAGTGATTGCAATCACGCACTGGGTGGGCGACTGGATTGGGACGATCAAGAATTAAAAAGATACCGAAAGGCCGGAGATTTTGTGCCAGTTCACAGATTCATCAGTCAGAATTGCAAAGAAAATTTCACCACAAAAAACACAGGAGGGCTACTAGCCCATGGTGCGCTTTATCTTGCTCCTCGCCCTTTTCCTGGCACTCTGCTATGTCATAAAGGGCTTTTTGAAAGGCCTCAAATTACGAAAGGTTTTGAAAACCGGTTCAAAACAGGCCGGTGAGCAGCCACCCCCCATAACAGACGAACTGGTACAGGATCCGGTATGCGGCGTCTATTGCCCTAAAAGGGATGCTTTATCCCTTAATTGGCAAGGAAAGACCTATTATTTCTGCAGCGACAAGTGTAGACAGGAGTTTAGGGATCAAAAAAAATAATTTGTAACACAAACTAAAGATGAACGTCGAACATCGAACATCGAACGTCCAACGTCGAATGAAAAACGAATATCCGATACCGAACATTCAACTGTACACGCTGAATGAATTTTAACCATCTCCGGGTCTCCCTAAGTTCCTTATAAAGTTCTTTTTCCCCATTCAGCATTCGATGTTGGACGTTCGATGTTCGATGTTCATCTTTTCAGCAGTTCATCTTTTCATCCGGATTATCTCCAGCACCAACTCTGCAGCATCCACCATGTCATCCAGGCTGATATGCTCTGAGGTGGTGTGGACATTCTGCATGCCGATTCCCATAACCACTGTAGCAAGGCCTTTGGCGTTGAAGATGTTGGCATCGCTTCCCCCTCCGGTCATATCCAGTCTGAGGTTCCTTCCAAGCCCCTTTGCCGCTTTCGCAGCAGTGGTAATCAGGGGATGTACTTCAGAGACCGACATCAGGGGATAGTCGTCAATAATCTTTGTCTTGATCAAGGGTAATCCGGGATTTTCCATCAGCTTAAAATCCAGGGCGATTCTGTGAAAAGTCTCAAGGATCTGGTCCTGGACTTCCTTTAATTTTTCTGGATTGTGGCTACGGACCTCGCCTTCCAGTTCCACTTCTTCAGGTACTATATTGGTGGCCTTTCCGCCGTGTATCAATCCGACATTTGCAGTGGTATATTCATCGATACGGCCCAGAGGAATTTCTGCCAAGGCCCTGGCCGCAACCTGTATGGCATTTATCCCCAGCTCGGGATGGAGACCTGCGTGGGCGGCCTTGCCGACAACCCTGACCTTGAAACGAATGGCACAAGGGGCTTGATTTATTAAAACTTCCGGGTCACTTGAATCGAGAGCATATCCAGCCTTGGCCTCAAGCAGAGCAGGGTCCAGTAACTTGGCTCCCAGCAGGCCTATTTCCTCGCATACAGTAAATAGAAATTCAATAGGGCCATGAGAGACCCTGTGCTCTTTTAATAACCTTGCCGTCTCAATAAGTATGGCTATAGCCGCCTTATCATCAGCACCCAGGACTGTGGTACCGTCACTCTGAAAAATACCGTCCTTAAAAATGATCTTGATCCCTCTTCCTGGCTCCACAGTGTCCATATGGGCATTGAAAAAAAGCGGGACCACCTTTTCCGCCCCTGGGATGCGGGCAATGATGTTGCCGCTCTCAGAGCCTGTCTGACCACGTGATTGATCTTCTATTACCTCCGCTCCTATTTCTTCTTTCAGGGTCCTCTTGATCCAGTCTGCAACAGCCCCTTCCTCTCTTGAAGGACTGTCCATCAAGACAAGTTGCCTGAAGGTATCAGCCAGGCGATCGCGATTAATTCTTGAGCGCATCGTGTCCCTCCTTATCTGCCCAAGGCCGGGGACCGATGGCAATATCCAGCACCTCGTCCATGTGACGAACCGGTTTGAAATCGAGCTGTCTGCGGATATTTGCAGGTATATCTTCCAGGTCCATCAGGTTTTGCTCGGGAATTATAACAGTATAGATGCCTGCCCTCAGTGCTGCCAGGGCCTTTTCCTTGATCCCTCCGATAGGAAGAATCCGGCCACGCAAGGTTATCTCCCCGGTCATAACCACATCCTTGTTGACCGGTCTATGGACCAGGGCAGAGACAAGAGCTGTGGTAAGGGTTATGCCCGCGGAAGGCCCGTCCTTGGGTATGGCCCCGGCCGGCACATGGATGTGTATGTCCTTTTCCTCAAAGACATCCGGGTCAATACCAAGCTCTTCGGCCCTGGACCTTGCGTAACTTAAGGCGGCCTGGGCCGACTCCTTCATGACCTCGCCCATAAGTCCTGTCAGAGTGAGTTTCCCTTTACCCTTCATGATGCTGGCCTCAACTCGAAGGATCTCTCCTCCAAAAGGAGTCCATGCAAGCCCTGTTACAACCCCTACCTGGCTCTCTTCCTGTTCCAGATCCATCTCATACTTCGGGATACCAAGACAGTGTTTAATATTGGCGCCAGTGATTTTAAAAGCCCCCTTCTCTCCCTCGGCAATCCGTCTTGCCGTCTTTCTGCAAATTGCGCCGATCTGCCTCTCAAGTTCCCGGAGTCCTGCCTCCTGGGTATAATCTGAAATTATTTTTACAAGCGCGGCATCTGAGATCTTCAGGACCTTTTCCGAAAGCCCGTGTTCCTTGAGCTGTCTGGGGATCAGGTATTTCTTTGCAATGGCCTTTTTCTCTTCGCTGGTATAGCCGGATAGCTGGATCACCTCCAGTCGATCAAAAAGGGCGGAAGGAATAGTGTCAGATGCATTGGCAGTAAGGATAAACATTACTTTTGAAAGATCAAAGGGCAGATCCAGGTAATGATCAGTGAATGTATTGTTCTGCTCAGGGTCGAGGACCTCCAGAAGGGCGGCAGCCGGGTCCCCTCGAAAGTCAGCCCCGATTTTATCCACCTCATCCATCATGAACACAGGATTGTTACTCCCTGCCCTTTTAAGTCCCTGGATGATTCTTCCCGGCAGGGCGCCGATATATGTCCTGCGGTGACCCCGAATCTCCGCCTCATCCCTGACACCACCCAGAGATATCCTGATAAACTTTTTCCCAATGGTTCGAGCTACAGAACGGCCCAGAGAGGTCTTGCCGACCCCTGGTGGACCTATAAAGCACAGAATCGGCCCTTTTGCAGAAGGGTTGAGTTTCCTGACAGCGATGTATTCAACTATGCGCTCCTTAACCTTTTCCAGGTCATAGTGATCCTCATCCAGAATCTTCTGTGCCCTGCGCACGTCCAGTTTGTCCTTTGTGCTCTTTGACCATGGGACCTCAACCAGCCAGTCGACATATGTCCTCACCATAGACGCCTCAGAGGCTTCGGGGTGCATTGACTCAAGTCTCTGGATTTGTTTAAGGGTCTCCTTCTCAGCCTCCTTGGGCATCTTGGCCTTGCGGACCTTTTTTTTCAGCTCTGCCAATTCTTCAGATTTTTCGTCGATTTCGCCTAGCTCACGTCTTATGGCCATCAACTGCTCCCGGAGAAAATATTCTCTCTGGGTCTTGGTCATTTCTCCCTTGGCCTCGGACTGAATTTTGGCCTGCACGGTGGAGACCTCAAGCTCCCTTGCGAGCAAATTATTTACTTCCTTTAAACGCGCCAAGGGATCTGTCATTTCGAGCAACCGCTGTGCCTCAGCGGATTTCAAGTTAAGATTGGATCCCACAATATCCGCCAGCCTGCCTGGTTCCTCAACACCATTTAAAATGGCTCCCATCTCAGGAGTAAAGACACCTTTAAGATTAAACAGTTTTTCTGCCTGATCTCTTACATTTCGAATAAGGGCCTCTACCTCTACGGATATCTCGGCAGGCTCTTCTTCCTTGACAGTCTCTATGCGGACTTTAAAGCAAGGTTTGTCTTGCAGGAATTCCTGAATAGTCCCTTTTACAAGGGCCTGGCCAAGGACTTTGAGACGCCCGTCAGGAAGCTGAAGGGTCCTCATTATCATGGCCACAACGCCGGTCTTATATAATCCATCCTTGGATGGATTCTCTTCTGAGGCGTCCTTCTGTGTAACCAGAAAAATCATCCTGTCAGAGGCCAGGGCCTCGTTTATTGCGGCCACAGAGGCTTCTCTCCCAATAAAAAGGGGAATAATCATTGAAGGAAAGACTATCACGTCCCTTACCGGCATCAGAGGAAGCTCTTCAGGTATTTCTATAGGCTCATGGTCATCTATCTCAAGCAGATTTGTAATAGTATCTTCTATGTCCATTTTGACTTGGTTACTCCCTTTTTATTTATACTTAATTTGAGCGGTTAGCCTTTAGCTATTAGCTATTAGTTTAATGATTATCGGTCTGCCGCCCTGACAAGCAGGATGTTATGCTATTACAAGCTTTCACCCGTTGGGTGTTATTTCTAATTGTAGCTTCTCAATAAGTCCGGGCAAATCATATTTTGCGACCATCCACTGGATTCCCGCCTTCGCGGGAATGACGATTCGGTCTAAGTGCCTGTCATTCCCGCGAAGGCGGGAATCCAGACATCTTACCCTGAGTTATTATGGAGTTACTTTTAATTAACGTAATACCTTGATTTTCCAGAGCTAAACGCTAATGGCTAACAGCTAATCGCTCAATTCAGGTCATAAAATGACACGCTATAAAATGATCCTTAGCAACTTCCGTCCAGAAAGGTCGTTCTGCGCCGCACTTGTCTGTAGCCAGACTGCACCGGGGGAAAAAGGCGCATCCCTTTTGGTATCTATCTTTTTTATAATTATGTGTTAATCCATAATCCCTTTTCTTTGCCTCCACGCTCATCTTTGGAACCGGCACAGAAACAGCACTCAGAAGAAGCGATGTATAAGGATGATGAAAATTTGGTGATTTGGTGATTTGGTGATTTGGTGATTGCAAAAAGGCATTTTTGGGCATCAATTCCATGAGCTGACCTTTGTACATAACAGCTACACGATGGCTTACAAACTGTATCACAGGAAGATCGTGTGAGATAAACAGAAAAGAGAGTTTATGTTTTTCCTGAAGGTCAAGGAGCAGATTTATGATCTGGGCCTGTATAGAGACATCGAGAGCAGATGTCGGCTCATCCGCAACTATCATCTTCGGAGTTGTGGCAAGAGCCCGGGCCAAACCGATACGCTGACGCTGGCCTCCACTGAACTCATGTGGATAGCGGCTCAGGATCTGTTCGTCCAGGCCGACTTCTTGCAAAAGTCCTGACACACGCTCTTTATAATGGTTTTTGTGGCACAGCCTGTGTATTTTCAAAGGTTCACTCAGTATCTTAAAGACCGTTTTCTTGGGATTTAAGGAAGAAAAGGGGTCCTGGAAAACCATCTGTGCCTGACGCCGGAAATTTTGCAGCCTGGTTTTATCAAAAGCAGCAATGTCATATCCGGAGAAGAAAACCTGCCCGCTCGTAGGAGATTCAAGCCCCAATGCTATTTTGGCCAGCGTGGATTTACCACAGCCGCTTTCTCCCACGAGTCCTAAAATCTCACCTTGCTTAACAAATAGATTAACCCTGTCCAAAGCCTTAATCCTGTATGAACCTGAGGCAAAAAAGCTATGCCGTACGGAATAGTCCTTGCTGACGGCCTTGAACTCACAGATCGGATCTTTCATATAGAATAATTATACCGCAAAACTTCCTAAAATGTGATTCTCGGAACCTCACTCCAGAGTCCTTCAAGGTCGTAAAAGTCCCTTATGGGCTCGTAAAACAGGTGTACAATAACGTCTCCATAGTCCATCAATATCCACTTACCCTCCTTTTCCCCTTCAATTCCCCTGCACTTGATCCCCTTCTTGCGAAGGTTCTTGCGCATCTTGTTTGCAATGCCCTGGACATGCCGGGTGGATCGTCCATGGGAGATTATAAAAAAATCAGCAAGGGAAGAAAGACCTCTCATGTCCAGGATTACAACCTGTTCACCCTTGTTTTCCAGGATTTCCGAAACTATTTGTTGAACTGGTTCCTCTAAAGATGGTGAAGGGTCGCCTGTCGACTCAGCATACAAGCTATTTTTTTCCATATATTTCCTGACTTCTTCAGGGACGAGAAAACGCACAGAAAGACCGGATCTTGCCCTGCGCCGTATATCAGTCCCTGATATGGCAAGGTGAGTTACTGAATAAAGGTAGATAGTACCTTTATCATGGGCAATAAAAATGTCCTTTTCCTCTTGGATACTATGTTTTGGAAACGCCCGGGATATGACCTGCTTCAACCCTGAAGAGTCTTCATGATCCCGTCTCATTATTACCAGAGAGCCATGGTCCGTGAGGCTGCCATAGTCTTTCCATGTCTCAATATCGAGAAAAGCGTCATTTCCCAGAATAAAGAAAAATTCC
Source organism: Deltaproteobacteria bacterium UBA3076 (assembly GCA_002367355.1). Classification (GTDB taxonomy): domain Bacteria; phylum Desulfobacterota; class Dissulfuribacteria; order Dissulfuribacterales; family UBA3076; genus UBA3076. Next base: position 7,003 of record DFBQ01000082.1, read on the forward strand.
GCCTCATCTTTATGTCTTTCCCCAAGCTCCTTTAACGTGTCAATGGAATAGGACGGCCCGGGACGTTCGTCTTCAATGGCTGTGGTCTTGAAATGGTCGGTAGAAGCCACAGCAAGCTCCACCATGGCAAGACGATGGGCAAAAGACGTAAGGGTTGAGGGCTTCTTATGTGGCGGCAGGGCAGCAGGCATAAACCAGATTTCATCCAGTTCCAGGGCCTCCCTGATCTCCTCAGCCGACCTGAGATGGCCAAAGTGGACAGGATCCAGCGTGCCTCCTAACAGACCTATGCGCACACTATCTCCTTATCTGGCCATCACCAAAGGCTATGAATTTCATGGTAGTGAGTTCCTCAAGCCCCATAGGGCCATAGGCATGCAGCTTGGATGTGCTGATTCCTATCTCTGCTCCAAGGCCTAACTCTCCCCCGTCATTAAAGCGGGTTGAGGCATTGACGATAACCAGAGAGGCATCCACCTCTGACAGAAACCTCCTCGCCCTTGCGTAATCCCTTGTGACTATGGCATCAGTGTGATTCGAGCCATAACGGGCAATATAGTCCATGGCCTCATCCATACCGGCAACCACCTTTACAGCAAGGACCAGGTCCAAAAACTCCTTTCCCCAGTCCTCATCAGTAGCTGCTTTGGCAAAGGGCACCAAACGGCAGGTGCGCTCACACCCCCGAAGTTCCACACCGGCATCCTTGAACGACTCAGCCATTAAGGGCAAAAACTTATCTGCAATATCTCTGTGTACAAGCATACCTTCCATGGCATTACAGACCCCGGGCCTATGCACCTTGGAATTAAAACAGACCTCTTCGGCCATATTCAGGTCGGCCCATTTGTCTACATATACATGACACACGCCCTTGTAGTGCTTCAGCACAGGGATGCGGGAATGCTCGGCCACAAAACGGATAAGGCCTTCACCTCCCCTTGGGATTATGACATCTATTTCCTCTTCCCTCTTCAGAAGCTCTGTGACTGCCGCCCTGTCAGTGGTTGAGACTAACTGCACCGCCTCACCGGGTACTGAAAACTCTTTCAGCACCTCCTGTAGTATGGAGGCCAGGGCCAGGTTGGAACAAAGGGCGTCCGATCCGCCTTTAAGTATTATGGCGTTTCCTGCCTTGAGACACAGACCCGCTGCGTCTATGGTGACATTCGGCCTGGATTCGTAAATCATTCCGATTACACCCAGGGGTATTCGAACCCTGCCCACTGTGAGGCCGTTGGGTCTCTTCCACATCTTTGGAATCTCGCCCACAGGATCTGGAAGGGCCACCACGTCCCGAAGTCCTTCAGTCATGGAATCAATAACCTTGTCCGACAGTCTCAGCCGATCCATAAAGGCAGAAGTAACACCTTTTCCCTTTGCCTTTATAAGGTCTTTTTCGTTCTCTTCCTGCAGCTTTTCCCGGGCCTCTATTATTCGTTCCGCAGTCCTCAACAGAACATCGTTCTTCACAGTAGTCGAGAGCTTTGCTACTTCCCTGGCTGCTTTTTTCGCCTCTATCGCCATTTTTGCTATTAAAGTCTGTGTTTCGCTCATTATAAAATCACCATATTATCCCTGTGTATGACCTCACTCGTTCCTTGATGACCGATTATGTCATATATTTCACCTGTCTGGCAACCACAAATCTTGCGAATGTCCTGAGAATTGTAGTTGCTGAGCCCTACAGCGACCTCTTTTCCCGAACCATCACAACACACCACACAGGCTCCGGCCTCAAAATCGTCCAGAACTCCTCTAATCCCGACAGGCAAAAGGCTCTTACCATTATCCACCATTGCCTTGACTGCTCCCTCGTCGATTTCAAGAGTGCCTTCTCGATCAAGTGCAAATACGATCCAGGGCTTTCGCCCGTGTATCCTTCTCTTACTGGCGCAAAACAGCGTGCCTATGTCTTCTCCTGCAAAGAGCCGCGTCAATATCCGGTCAGTCCTTCCTTTAGCAACCACCATAGGGACACCGCAAGCAGTCACCATTTGGGCTGCCTCCAATTTAGACTTCATACCTCCGCGGCCGGCCCTTCCCAGGTAATCACTGGCAAGATCAGTTATTGATTTATCTACCTTAGAGACCTCTGAAATACGCTGTGCATCAGCCTTCTCTCTTGGATCTCTGTCATAAAGCCCATCCACATCACTCAGGCATATAAGGACCTCTGCCTCCACCAAATTCACAATCAGCACAGATAGGGCGTCATTATCAGTGAACTGAAGCTCCTCTGTGGCCACGGTATCATTTTCATTGATAATCGGGATAATGCCCCACTGTAACAAGGTTCTTAAGGTATTTTTTGCATTAAGATAGCGATACCTTGAAACCAGTCCTTCCCTGGTGAGCAAAATCTGGGCTACGCGAATACCGTGATTTCTAAAGGCATCCTCATAGGCCTGAATGAGACGCCCCTGCCCGACTGCGGCCATTGCCTGTTTCTCAGGAACGGTTTTAGGTGCCTGAAGCTCAAGCAGTTTTCCCATGCCGGCAGCTATGGCCCCGGAGGAAACAATGGTAACCTCCCGATCTTCCGTGCGGAGTGAGGCAACCTGGGCGCAAAGATCGGCTATTACTTGATCATCAAGGCCATTTTCGTCAGTGAGAACAGCGCTTCCCACCTTGATTACAAGCCTGCGTACGGATTGTAAAAACTTACGGCCCTGTACCTGAGACCTGATTTCCATTTATTAAATTGTTCTCCAGCTCCTGCATGTTTATGATAATTGAGGAATTGTGAATTATTCAATCACCAATCATCAATCATCAATTCCTAAATTCACTATCTGATACAAATCCTCCATAAGCGAAGATACTCCAGATCCGGTAAGGGCTGAAATAGTATAGATCTTGTGGCCTTCTTCAGCCAGGATCTCTTTGGCTTCCTCCCTATCGCCCTCATCTGTAATATCTATCTTATTCAAGGCTATTGCCTGGGGCTTTTCAATAAGAGGTGCATGGTATTTTTTTATTTCCTCCCTGATGGTCTGATAGCTGCGCCGGACCGACTCTTTCCCTTGGGAGGCATCCAGAACATACAGCAGCACCTTGGTCCTCTCAATATGCCTTAAGAAATCAAGGCCCATACCGATGCCCTTGTGGGCCCCCTCAATAAGACCCGGTATGTCAGCTACTACCATGGTCCTATCATCAGAAAGTTCTACCACACCCAGATTCGGCACAAGAGTAGTAAAGGGATAATCTGCTATTTTGGGCCTTGCCGCGGATATCCTTGCGAGCAGGGTTGACTTCCCTGAATTGGGAAGCCCTATGAGGCCTACGTCACCAATAAGCTTTAGTTCAAGAAGCAGCCATCGCTCATCCCCGGGCAGGCCAGGCTGAGCATTGCGGGGTGCCTGACGTGTTGAAGACACAAAACGGGCGTTTCCTTTCCCGCCCAGCCCTCCCTTGGCAGCAACCCAGTTTGTTGCCGGATCCGTGAGGTCTGCCAGCACAAAAACGTCCTCAGAATCCTTTACTACAGTACCAGGGGGTACTTCTATTACAATATCTGAACCGCTCTTGCCGTGCTGGTTTTCTCCTTTTCCTGCCCGACCCTTTTCTGCACTGAAGTGACGCTTTCTCCTAAAGGAAAGCAGTGTGTTAAGCCCGGTATTCACCCTGAGGATGACATCTCCCCCGCGGCCTCCGTCCCCGCCATCAGGTCCTCCCTTGGGGATAAAACGTGCCCGCCGAAAGCTTACACACCCGGCCCCTCCATCTCCAGCCTTGATGTATATTTTGGCCTGATCAACAAAGTCCATAAAATCCTGGCTATATAGTAACTTCTCAATAAGTCCGGGCAACAGTCACTGGATAGTCGCAAAATATGATTTGCCCAAACCTATTGAGAAATTACGCTATCTATATCTATATCTATAATAAAATAAATTTCAGTTTGACATTTTTTATAAATGCTGTACTTTTTTAATAAATGTTTAACGTATGAGCCTCTTGCAAAACTCAAGATTTTGTTCGAGGGCAAGGCGCGAGGAGGTAAAAAAGCGCAGTGTACTGGGGGGGTACCTGAGCACTTTTCACCAACGAGCAACGCAGCCATCGGGCAAAAGATGGGTTTTGCAAGAAACTCACGATAACATCAGAGGCTCAATATGCAAACAATGAAAGTTCTTGCCAAAGGCCAGATAGTAATTCCGGCTTCAATTAGAAAAAAATACGATATTTATCCCGGATGTGAAATTCATTTTTTTGAATATGGAAACCTGATTTATCTTATACCTCCTGCCAAAGACCCTGTAACAGAGGCAATGGGCTGCCTTCCTGCAACTCCTTCACTATCAAAAAAATTGCTCAAGGAAAGAAAAAAGGACTTTGCGGAATAATGCCTGATTATCTGTTTGACAGCCATGCACTCCTTGCTTTCTTTCAAAAAGAAAAAGGTGCTGAAGTTGTCGAAAAAATTTTACGTAAGGCATTCACTCAACAAATAGACAGGTTTATTTGTGTAATCAATCTTGGTGAAATCATTTATATTACAAAAAGACAGTTTGGTGAAGGCAAAAAGCTGGAGATATTAGGCAGAGTTTACCAATTGGGCTTCAAGGTCCTGCCGGTTCCGGATACTTTAGTCTTCAAGGCAGCCGAGCTTAAAGCCGAATATGCTATTTCATATGCTGACTGTTTTGCTTTGGCCTGTGCACTCGATCAATCTGCAATCCTGGTAACCGGCGATCCTGAATTTAAAAAAGTGACTACTCCGGTCAATATACACTGGATTCGCTAAGGACACTGAGGACAGAGCTTTGTCGCCCGACAGATCAGATTGCTGAGGTCAGATTTTAGTAAATGGAGGGATCAGGAAGCGGTGCTCTGCATAGGGTAGACGCTGATTCGCTGTCGATTTCGCACTATCTCGAACTTCACGACCCCGTCTGCTTTGGCAAACAAGGTATAATCCCTACCCATGCCCACATTTCGTCCTGGATGAAACTTGGTTCCCAACTGACGGACCAGGATGTTTCCGGCCCTTACGATCTGGCCGCCAAAGCGTTTTACGCCTCTGCGCTGGCCTTTACTGTCGCGGCCATTGCGTGAACTGCCACCGGCCTTTTTGTGTGCCATGATTAAATCTCCTTAGACACTGATCTCTTTAATCTCAAGGGTAGTGAAAGGTTGTCTGTGCCCGCGCTTGACCTTATAGCCCTTACGCCTTTTCTTCTTCATAACAACTACTTTTTTACCACGGCCGTGCTCCAAAATCTGAGCTCGTACTGTGGCAGCTTCCACTACAGGCCTGCCGATTTTGGTTTGGGTATTGTCCACCACCATCAGCACTTCAGGTATCTCGACCTCCGAACCTGCTTCAGCGTCGAGCTTTTCCACCCTGAGTACTTCCCCCGGACAAACCTTATATTGTTTTCCGCCTGTCTTAATAACAGCGTACATGGTTTCCTCCAAGATTAACTAAAAAAACAACGAGATCAGAAATTAACATGAAATCAATAACTGTCAAGGATATTTGACTCTTACTTAATTACTTTGTAACTTCTTAATAACTCAGGGTAAGATGTCTGGATTCCTGCTTTCGCAGGAATGACGGGCATTTACATCCAAACGTCATTCCGGCGAAAGCCGGAATCCAGTGAATAGTCGCAAAATGTAATCTACCCCAACTTATTGAGAAGTTACGTTACTTTTACCAAACTCGTGATGAATATTTTCAGGAATAACAGCTATTGCCGCCTCAATATGGTCACAGAATATGTCACTGATGCCGGGATATAATCCAAGCCCCTCTCCTCCAATTGACACAGTAATCCCTTGGTCCTGGAGTAAGCGTTCACAGGGCACCGCATCTGCTTTGTTGTCGGGCATTTGAAGTACAGGGAGTACGTCTGCATACCCTCCGCCTCGCATCTGCAGCACCCTGTAAACGCTTACAGTTCGGTGGGTTGCGGTAAAACGGGCGTTGTAACCCCGTGAACGGTTACGTATAGTCTTAGCGTAAATATTCAG
>DFBQ01000182.1:0-1716 GCA_002367355.1 Deltaproteobacteria bacterium UBA3076
GGACGGGCTAAATACCCGCTGAAACCATAGGTCAAGAGTGTAATGGAGATAGATATTGGCGAGCAGCGGAGAAATGATTCCCCCTTGGGGAGTACCTCGCTCGCTGGCCCGATACGCTCCATCTTCCTGAATACCAGACTTGAGAAAACGCTTGATGTAGCGCAATACACGCTTATCTGCTATGCGGTAAGCCAGAAAATCCATCAACTGATCCTGATCAACATTGTCGAAACAGCCTACGATGTCTGCATCGACTACCCATTGGTAGCCTTCTGCTCTGTAGGCCTTTATCCGCTCCAGGGCATCATGACAGCCCCTGCCTGGTCTGAAGCCGAAGGAGTTATCATGGAAAATGGGCTCAAAGATCGGTTCAAGGAGGCATCGTATCACCTCTTGAGCCGTTCTGTCCCTGATTACTGGGATACCTAATGGCCTGATTTTGCCATTGGGTTTTCGGATGTATACCCGGCGGAGGGGCTTTGGACGATATGTTCTATCCTTCAAGTCCTTCCTCAATCTGGTAAGATTGGCTTCAAGGTCTTTTTTAAAGGCCGTGATTGAGACCCGATCAATCCCAGATGCACCTTTGTTCCGTTTTACTTGATCAAAGGCAGACCTCAACATCTCCGAATCAATACACCCGGTCAGCGAGTGGACCTTGTGCTTACGAGGTCCAGGTTGTCCGGCGGCGTTTTGCGCCGCTTTGCCCATATGGGTCTCCTTCTGCTGCCTGCCGGTCTGTTGAGTTAGGTCTTTGGCACTGGACCAGACATGGACGTTTTTGGTAATCCACAGGTTGGCCGAGGAGCAGCCATCGGATATTTTGGTATCCGATCCTATGGAAGCAACATGCCCATCACTGTCCGGCTTGAGGCCTTCGGACTGATCTTACAGGCCGACAGGACCGGAATAGGTGGGTCCTTTTGGCTTATTGCCTCTGGGGACCTGCTGGCTACATACCCCAGCATTTGCCGAGTTCGAGTCTCCATTTCTTGACAGTCATGGGACCGCCAAGGTCGTATTTTCAACGACTGGGCTGCTGTCGCTGCCCGTCGCGCATATTTCAGGTGTTTGAGAAGTCAGCTTGAGCAGTACATCGCCGAAGAGCTTGGCAAGGATCGTTTGTCGAGCGTCAAGAAACAGACAGAGCTTCGCAAGATCAAGAAGAAAATCGCCAATCTGAAAAAGAGATTGAATGAACTTCAGGCCCGAAGAATGGAACTTGAGAAACAGATGAGGAAATAGGAGGCCGAACATGGCGCTTGAGAGGAACCGGGAAAAGCCGTGCCACTTTTAAAACGCATACTTGGGTCGAACATTTTGGCTTTTTCATAGGCTTTCGGCTATCGTTTCCCGGCCCCTCAGCTTACAGTTGGGCATATCAAACAAAAAGGAGAGTAAAAATGAGAAAATTGATATTCCTACCAATTGCGTTCATTTTTTTCTATGGTTGTGCCACTTCAACAATGTCTGTAGATGTAATAGGTCTAAATGACCCTTTAGAAGAGAAAATAAAGGTCACAAGTTATAATTACTCAAAACCGTTTATTTTGGCTGTAGGTCAGGCAGATTACTTTTTTAGAGCATACCCTTTTTCATAGGAGCAGCAACATCCCCATTAATAAGTAACTTCTCACCTAAATTGAGCGATTAGCCTTTAGCGGTTAGCTATTAGTTCAATGATTACAGGATGTTTTACTATTACAAACTTTCACC
>DFBQ01000182.1:1726-2569 GCA_002367355.1 Deltaproteobacteria bacterium UBA3076
TTATTTCTAATTAACGTAATGCCCTGTTTTTTCAACGCTAAACGCTAATGGCTAACAGCTAATGGCTCGACTTAGGTAGGAATAAAGATGCTTTTTGACAATATGAGAAATATATATTGAAATACAGAAAACGTATCAACAAATTTTTTAATAAGGGATCTTCATGAAACAAAATCATATCCAGGAAAAGGAACAGTTCAAAAAGCTTTTCAAACAGGAACATATTGATAATTTTGAAGAAAGATTCAAGATTTTTGAAGTTTTTCTTCAAACCGAAAGTCATATTACAGTAAATGAATTGCTTGAGCTTCTTAATGAAAACGGGTACCAATTAGAGCCCTATTTTGTAAAGGATACATTGAAGCTCATGTGCCGCTTCGGTTTTGCCAAGAAAATTAAGTTTGAAGATGGGCCGGTGCGTTACGAACACAGGGATCTTGGGAGGTATCATGACCATATGATCTGCACAAAGTGCAGGAATATAATTGAATTCGAGGACCAACGGCTTGAGAACCTCCAGATACAGATCGCTGCGGCCCATGGTTTCCACATGCTTCAGCACAAAATGGAAATCTACGGCATATGTTCCAACTGCCTTAAAACACGCATACAGCCCATGTCTCTTGTTATGGCCAGGCAGGGTGAACGCCTCATAGTCAAAGATTTCACCGGGGGCGCGGGTGCGCGCATGCGTTTATTGACCATGGGTCTGAGAGTGGGAGACGAGCTGAATGTCATTACTAGTCCCGGCAAGGGACAGATGGTTATTGCCGTGGATTGCAGACGATACGTCATTGGGCGTGGGTTGGCACAGAAGGTATTGGTTGAGCCAAGGAAAAACTA
>DFBQ01000182.1:2601-4521 GCA_002367355.1 Deltaproteobacteria bacterium UBA3076
GGAAATCTGTATATGTTGTTAAGCGAAATGAAGGAAGGCCAGACCGGAGTAATTCACCGTGTAGGTGGAAATGGTGCACTGCGCAGAAGGATACTTGAAATGGGTATCATCAAGGGTTCGGAGATTTACATAGAAAAATACGCACCCCTGAAAGACCCTCTCGAACTGATTGTGAAAGGCTATCATTTATCACTCAGGGTTGAAGAAGCTGCACAAATAACAGTCGATGATGTAAAATAGGAACGTCGTGATGTCTCAAAAGAGTCTTACAATAGCCCTTGCGGGAAACCCTAATTCAGGCAAGACAACAATATTCAACAATATTACCGGGACTAGGCAGAAGGTCGGGAACTGGCCTGGTGTAACAGTTGAAAAAAAAGAGGGTATTGTAAGTAAATACGGATATGAGCTTAAAATTATCGATCTTCCCGGAACTTACAGTTTGACACCATTTTCCGTAGAAGAGATTATTGCACGGGATTTTGTCTTTGATGAAGGTCCTGATGTTGTAATCGATATTATTGATGCCTCCAACCTGGAACGAAGCCTTTATCTTGCAACCCAGCTAAGGGAGATTGATTGCAAGGTTTTATTCGCCCTGAATATGGCTGATATTGCCCGTACACGGGGAATCAAAATCGATGCGGAAAAGCTCTCCGAACTTCTGGATCTGCCAATAGTCTTCACAATCGGTAACAAAAACGAGGGCATAGATGAACTTCTGAAAAAGGCCATAGAACTGGCTGAGTCAGATGTAGATACCAGCGGAAAACGTAAAGTCAAATATAACAAGGACATTGAGAATTCAATCTCAAAACTCCGGAGCTTTATTGAAAAGAACTCGGGAATATCACTTCCTTATAAGACAAGGTGGACAATAATAAAACTCCTTGAAAATGATAAAATCGTCAAGGAACGCGTTCTTCAAAAGGCAGGAGATCAAGGCCGGAATATTATTCAGGAAGTTCAATTACACCGCGAACTGCTTGCGGACCGCTTTAATGATGATCCTGAAATAGTAATGACAGATGAGCGGTATGGATTTATTGCCGGAATAATAAAGGAAGTTCTTACAACTATTACAAAACAGCGTATCGACATATCTCGAAACATAGATCTATTCCTGACGAACCGGTTTATCGGGTTTCCGATCTTCATCTTCTTTGTCTGGGCAATGTTCCAGTTAACCTTTTCACTTGGGGTCTATCCAATGGAATGGTTAGACACCAGTGTTAGCTGGTTTTCAATATCATTAGACGGTCTTCTCCCGGATAGCCTCTTTAAAGATCTTCTTATAAACGGAGTAATTGCAGGAGTAGGGAGTGTTATAGTCTTTTTGCCAAATATCCTGATACTTTTCTTTTGCATAGCTCTTTTTGAAGACACAGGCTATATGTCAAGAGCTGCCTTTCTTATGGATAGAATAATGCATCTTATCGGGCTTCACGGTAAATCCTTTATACCCATGCTTATGGGATTCGGCTGCAGTGTCCCTGCCATCATGGCGACCCGTACCCTTGAAAGTGAAAAGGACCGCATCCTTACCATACTTATTACACCTTTTATGTCATGCTCGGCCAAGCTGCCAATTTATATTGTACTCGCAGGTATTTTTTTTAGCGCCAAAGCCGGTACTGTTATTTTTTGCATTTATTTTGCCGGGATTATACTTGCTATTGTAACAGGCCGTCTATTTCGTTCTACTCTCTTGAGGGGTGCCGATGCCCCGTTTGTTATGGAATTGCCTCCTTACAGGGTCCCGATGGTAAAGAGCCTGATAATTCATATGTGGGACCGAAGCAAGATGTTTCTCAAAAAGATGGGCGGTGTGATACTTATCGGGTCTGTTGTGATATGGACACTCTCGGCATTTCCCCGAAACATACAGTATTCCCGCGATTATGTTGCTGAAACCAATAG
>DFBQ01000182.1:4563-6304 GCA_002367355.1 Deltaproteobacteria bacterium UBA3076
GGTAGTGTGGCCCTTCTTACCGGTTTTGTCGCCAAAGAGATCGTAGTAAGTACTATGGGAATACTTTATCTCGCTGAAGATGAAGGATCAGACACTCTCAAAAACGCACTGTTATCATCTGATATGACGCCACTTTCCGCTCTGGCAATGATGGTCTTTGTTCTCTTGTATCTGCCATGCCTTGCAACAGTAGCGACCATCAAACAGGAGACCGGTTCCTATAAATGGACTTTATTCAGCATTACATATAGCACATCACTTGCGTGGGTTGCAGCTTTTTGCGTCTATCAAGGGGGAAAGATAATAGGATTGTAATTATTCAGGTTGAAGGTTGAAGGCTGAAGGCTGAAGGCTGAAGGATTTCAACCATCTCGCAACGATCGAACAGAGATGAATCCTCTAAACTAATACTGCAATCTCGTCAGCCAACTCAAATGCCGGCAGTTTTGTGTGATCACGCATGTTTTGTCCCTATTAGCCTTCTACCTTCAGCCTATTCACCTGAATTACATAGGATTTAGTTAATGAAATGCGAGTAGCCACGGACATCGGAGGCATCCGGCAGGGAGTTAAAAATATGTCTGCCGCCTGTTGCCGAAAGAACCATCTTGCTATCTTCCGGCCCTGCTCCGGCACCTGTTTGCCAGCGAAAAAGCCTTTGGCGATTTTTTCCCGCCAAAGGACCAGTCAATGCCCTGAAAGGGGAAAGGCTGATCATAAATACGCCGGGCGGCGGTGGGTGGGGGCAAAAAAATGGAATTGCTCCAGCCAAATAGAAAACCTCATTTGCGGCCATTCAAGACGCTTTGGGGCGTCCAATTCTTGGCAAATTTTGACATCCTGACCCTTATAAAGTAACCTATTCCTTCAAATACATGGTACTTGTAGGTTGGCTTTCTGAATCGCCCAAGAAAAGATTTACTATCAGTTACTTATGGCAAAATCTATATCTCAAGAGACTCTTCATCAAATGGTGGCGCGCTGGGCCTCTCCTCGCCCTGAGAATTATCGGTTTAAAATTTTCAAAGACACCTCGGATTTTTTTCGTGTTAAATATGGAAGTGTGGTTGTTCTTGATGAAAAACCCTTCCTGATCCTGCATAATGCAAAGGAAGGACGTTTCGGGCTTGATGAGGAGGAAAAATTTTGGGTTAAACGATCAATTGATTTAACCGATGGAAGCAGGAAGATCATAAAGCTTGTTTTTTATGAAAAGTTTATGAGTACTATAGCAGGTATTCCATGGGAGTGCTTTAGAAGCCCTATAAAAGAGGCGCGCGTCTTAAAGCTGGTAGCCGGTCATAAGAATTTCATGCAGGGATACGCAGTAGAGGATGAAAATGGAAATGTCGTTAGAGTATTGGACGTTATTAAGGGGAAAACTCTCCATGCTTATGTGCAAAATTTAAAGTCTGCTCATCAGGCTTATTTTTATGAGCTGTTTCCTGACATCTTAAGTAAATATATTGAGTGTATTAAGGCAATTAAATTTCTACACGAAAATGGTGAGAAGCACGGCGATATTCGTAGAGATCATATTTTAATTGACAAGGACAGCGGAGATTTCACCTGGATAGACTTTGACTATAATTACCGCCAGAGATAGAATATATATGGTTATGATTTCTTTGGTTTGGGTAATATTTTAATATTTCTGGCAGGAATGGGCGACGTAATGATGACTGACCTTAAGGGCATCCCTCATTTTGTAGTTTATACTTTCTCAACATAGACGGATGCC
>DFBQ01000077.1 GCA_002367355.1 Deltaproteobacteria bacterium UBA3076
CCTGCGCTTATATGAAATATCCAGCGGAGCTGTTGCATCTTGCAATGAACGATGTGTGTTTTATTATTAATATCCGACCCTGGAGGGGCTGGCTCTGGATTGGCGCTATGAGAAAAATTCTAAACAGATATGGACTTTTGAAAGTTTATTAATGAGCGTGCACCAAAAAACAAGGCATCTCCATGCGCTATACTTGAAAGAGATAAATCATGCCCTTGAACGGGATAAGTCTGATTTTCGACCGTTTTTTATAGGGACCGAGTGATGAAGAATGAAAAATGAAGAATTCGGCGGAGAGCAATGTGACAAAGAAAATGATCCTTTCTGCAGGGGTAATATTGGTCAGGAGGAATGGGGTCCGGTTGAAATATTTATTGCTCAGGGCCTTTGGTTATTGGGATTTTCCAAAAGGGATTGTGGAGCCGGGTGAGTCTCCTGTTAAAGCCGCCAAGAGGGAGGTGGAGGAGGAGACTACCCTGAATAACCTCAATTTTCGCTGGGGATATGATTACAGAGAGACAGGACCTTATGGCCGTGGCAAAGTGGCCCGTTATTATATAGCAGAGACCAGCGAGTCCTGTGTAAGCCTTCCGGTAAATCCGGATATAGGGAGACCTGAACACGATGAGTATCGCTGGGTATCATATGAAGAGGCACTCTCTCTGGTGGCTCCAAGGGTGAGGCCGGCCCTTGAATGGGCACAAGAGACTATCACTGCCGGGCCATAAAGGCTACCTCCCAAAGCCCAATTACTGTCCCCTATACCCAGATGATTGGAAGATTATGGCCTAATTTCAATCCAACTAAAATCCAATCTTCAAGCGTTGATTGCAGTTCTGTTTCACATTCTCTTAAGGTCTTCCCAAATGCAATAACACCTCTACATGTTGGTATATCGCTTGATATGGCACGCGCCTATTTGACCTATTTGAAGAACCTTATCTAATAGGCGAGGTGCGTTCCCATGCCCGATCACTGAAGGCCCAGCAGGTTGCACCAAGAAAGGTTATGGTTTCTTGATTCAGCCTGCCGGATAAAAAAAGGGGCTGGGTAAAGGCAGAGGCCGTGGAGCCTGTATCCGGTCGGCTGGTTCAATTGCGACCAGTGGGACAACAGCGATTGCAGAAAAGGAATTGAATCAACGACGCAGATAAGGTATTTTGATCAGAATCAGGAAACTAAAATGGAGATCCCGGGGTAAGACATGACATCCCAAGTACGTGTAATAGTTACAGCCGGATACGGAACCAACTGTGAGATGGAGATGGCCAATGCGTGCAGACTGGCCGGTGCAGATCACGTTGACATAGTCCACCTCAGCGATCTCCTGGATGGGAGCGTCCGCCTGGATGACTATCACTTCCTTAACCTGCCGGGTGGATTTTTAGATGGCGATAATCTGGGAGCGGCACAGGCCGGGGCGTACAGGCTCCGAAATGCCAGGGTCAGGGGGACAGGAGAACGTCTGCTGGACCAGCTCCTGAAATTTGTGGAAAAGGGGGGCCTGGTACTGGGGGTATGCAATGGTTTTCAATTGATGGCGAAAACCGGTCTCCTTCCGGGTTTTGATGGTGATTATGAGCGACGCTACGTAAGTCTCACCTATAACAATTCCGGCAGATTCGAAGACCGGTGGGTCACTTGCAAGGTATCTCCGGACTCTTCTTGCATATTTACCCGTAGGATAGACCGTATTGAGTTGCCGGTAAGACACGGAGAAGGAAAGTTCGTAACAATTGACATATCTGTAAGGGACCGGCTGGTGGCAGAAGGCCTTATTGCACTTCAGTATGTATCACCTGTAACAGGGGAGCCCACACAAGACTATCCCCTCAATCCAAATGGCTCAGAGCTCGCCATAGCCGGCATTTGTGATACTACTGGCAGGCTCATGGGCCTGATGCCCCATCCTGAGGCCTTTCATCACAGGACCAACCATCCACGATGGACCAGGGAAGAATTGCCGGAGGAAGGGGCGGGGCTGGCCTTTTTCCGGAATGCAGTGGACTATATACGGGAAAAGCTCGGCTGAAGGACGTTTGTGAACCGCTGGATGCAAAGGTCTTTGCGAGTTGACGCCATCTCCAGCCTCTGCGCCCCTCGGCGGTGAGTACTGATTATTTTCTGTAGAGCAAAAAACTATGCCTGAATCTCCGGCCCAGACCCTGGTGCGCCTGCTTAAATATTTAAGGCGTTTTCTACTGGAAACCGCGATTTGCTTTGCAGGGCTCACTACCATTCTATACTGGCTTTCTCCTCATTTCCTGGCCTTTCTTCAGTCCCATTTTGAGCAGCACCTGGCCTTTTTTGGAGTGCTGGAGCCGATGCTGGCCCTGCTCAAGCTCTCAAGCGTTGGGGCATTAATTTTTCTGGCGCCGTGGATACTCTGGCGTATTTCGCAGGGGCTGGTTGAAGTGCTTGGTTTTTCCAGAAAATTTTCCCTGGTATTTATGCTGTCTGCGCTTCTGTTCTTTTATGCAGGAACCCTTTTCTGTTTTTTTATAACCCTTCCGTTTGGGATAAATTTCCTCCTGGGTTACCAGTCACAACACATAAGGCCGGTAATAGCTGTGGGTAAGTTTGTGAATTTTATTGGCCTTTTTCTTATTAGCTTTGGCATGATTTTCGAAATTCCATTGATCATGACACTGCTTTGCAGACTGAAAATCTGTGGTCCTGAGACCTTTGGGAGATATAGACGTTGTGCGATTCTATTAATTGCCATAATGGCTGCCATTCTCACTCCCACGCCGGATATCTTCAATATGGCCATGATGGGGGTGCCCCTGTACGTCCTTTACGAGGCAGGAATAATTATTGCCAAAATAGTGAATCCTCCTTCTACTTAAATTAAGCAATTAGCTGTTAGTTTAATGATTACAGGATGTTTTACTATTACAAACTTTCACCCGTTGGATGTTATTTCTAATTAACGTAATGCCCTGATTTTTCAAAGCTAAACACTAATGGCTAACAGCTAATCGCTCAACTTAGGTTCTACTTATCTTGACAAGGCTTAGCCATTCTATATAGTGCGGAATTCGTGCTAAAAGCTTTAGTAATCTGAATTAACCAGGCCATTGGCCTTGGCGTTTAATGACCAAAGATCTAAAAGGCTTTAGAAATACTGTCTCTGTAGAGGACATTCCGGAAGATGGTCTGCACCTGATCTTCGAAGACATTCCGGGGCTCTTGTCTGAGACGGAGGAATGCAGAATACAGGACACTGCAAAAGGGGAGATCTTTCTCCACCGTGTTGATGGGGATGTACATCTAAACGGTAAGGTTGCGGCCCTGCTTGTTCTCAAGTGCGACCGTTGTCTGGAGGAGTACAACCAGGAGATAGATATCTCTTTTTTCTATATACTGGTCCCCGGTCAATCGGTAGAGGGGAAAAAAGAAATAGCCCTTGGTAAAAACGACATGGAAGTATCCTTGTATGATGGGGCTGAAATCCGGATAGGGGAAATATTCAGGGAACAGATTCTGCTACAAATTCCTATGCGGCATATCTGCAGGGAGGATTGTAAAGGCATCTGTCCCGGGTGCGGTGCGGATCTCAATAGAGAGGAATGCCGTTGCCGAACAGAAACTTTGAATAACCCATTTAGTGTGTTAAAAAAGCGGCTACCAACTTAAAGCGGGACAATTCGTAGGGTGGGCACTGCCCACCATCAATGAGCGATCTGCGTAGATTGGTGGGCAATGCCCACCCTACTGTAACTCCTTGAGATTACAAGGTGTCCCGCTTTAAGTTGGTAGCCAAAAAAGCTGCATGAAGCAGCTAAATTAAAAGTTAAGAGGTATTAAGAAATGGCAGTTCCACAGAGAAAGACTTCACGTTCACGCAAGGGTAATCGTCGCTCGCATGATGCGCTTCGT
>DFBQ01000149.1 GCA_002367355.1 Deltaproteobacteria bacterium UBA3076
ATTCAAAGCCAGGCTAATGAAATCCAGCTCACAACGGCAGTTCAGGCAGTTGTCAAAATAACTCAATACATTGTGCCCAACCTGTCGGTGTATGACCTGAAGATCAGGGCGGCCCACGGACTCTCCATCTCGTCTTCCTATCTCCTGAGCATCACCTGTTACAGCCTGATCTACAGCGCAGTCCTCCTCCTCTTTGCATCGATTGTTTTCAGCAGAAGGGAACTGACTTGAGTCCGCATTTGAGCGATTAGCCTTTAGCGGTTAGCTATTAGTTTAATGATTACAGGATGTCATACTATTACAAACTTTCACCCTGTTGAATGCAGCTTCGCCCCCTTTGGGGGGATTCAAACAGGGTGAACCCATTGGGTGTTACTTCTAATTGTAATTTCTCAATAAGTCGGGGACTGTCATTGCGAGCGAAGCGAAGCAATCTCTTCCATAGCAAGGTGATTGCTTCGTCGCTAAGGCTCCTCGCAATGACAGGAGGCGCAAGTGACAGTGTATTGCCCGAACTTATTGAGAAGTTACATCTAATTAACGTAATGCCCTGATTTTNNTAACAGCTAATCGCTTAACTTAAGAAGAAAGGAACTGACTTGAGAATAAGCCGTTTAATTCCTGTGGTCTTGATTGTCGCCCTTGTGCTTTACGGCGCAGCCTGGCAGCATCTTCACCACGAACGGGATGTTTTCCTCCAGGAAAACTATATGGATTATACCCTGCCGTCCCGGTTTACAGGCCCGGCGGCCATGGAATTCAAAGGGATGGTTTCTGATTTTCTTTTCTTGAAAGTCATTACATTTCTTGGGGAAAAAATAGGTAAGAATGAAAAGTTTGGCGAACAGGACTTCAACTATTTGCAGGAATCAATAAACACTATTACCGACCTGGATCCATATTTCTGGGATGCGTATCTTTTTGCGGACATGCTCTACACATGGGATATGGGAGAATACGAAGCGGCGAATAAGCTGCTCCTGAAAGCAAAACAATATCGCACCGACGACTATCGAGTGCCTTATTACCTTGGATTTAATTATTTCTTTTTCTTAAAGGACAATATCAACGGGTCCAAATACCTCATGGAGGCATATAGACTTCCCGGTAGTCCTTTCTATCTGGCCTCTTTGGCAGCGCGTCTTTCTGCTTACGCGCTTGAACATCGAACCGGAATAATATTTTTAGAGGAAATGATCAGGGATACGGAAAATGAACGGATAAAAAGCGAGTTCATGCTGAGAATAAAGGCCCTGGAAATCATGGACAGGCTGGAACAGAAAGTGAGCGAATACCAAAAAACCTACCAAAAACAGCCTTCTTCCCTCACCGAACTGGTCACTGCCGGTCTGATAGACAAGGTCCCTGATGATCCCTACGGCGGGGAATTTATTCTGCTCGAAAACGGCAGGGTTTATACCACAAGTAAAATGGTGAGGCAAAAATAGTCCTGATTACAGCGAAACTTTAAGCTCATCGCCTGTCACGATTCACCGTGTCAGGTTTTCACTTCTTCGTGGGAAAGGGAAAGGGGGACGTTCGTGCAGAATGTGCATAACGCGCCTACAGCAGAACACCTGAATATTCACAACCAGTTTTTATCCCTGGTTTGATATAATCCTTTACCTTGGGGCTTTTCCCATATGATATTGATCGGGTAACACATGAATTCGTGACTCCAAGATACCGAGCAACATCCATCAGCGTATAGGAAACGTGGCCAATTTATTCAAAAAAAACTTTATTTCCCTCATACCGAGACAGTTCAGGCTCGCTCCTCCGGATTTTCTCCATGTTATGGCCTATGCTATCGAGCGAAGGAACATCCATCACGACAACACTGACCGGTCCAATTTTGTTCGCCGCCGGTCCCATCTTGGTCCATCTTTATAAATATCGGCACAGGCGCTATTTTCCTTGAGGCTTTTGATGATGTCTTTTTGATGGGGGAAAAAGAGTAAGACCGGGGGGTTACATTATACATTGGAACGAGAGCTAACTTGCCTTATGATTACAAGGCGTTTAAATTATATTCATGACTGATCTTTCAAATCCACATGATCGTTTTTTTAAAGAGGTTTTTTCTCGTCAGGAAGTAGCGAAAGACTTCCTGCGAAATTATCTTCCTCAAGAGGTCTTTGACTGCTTAGTCCCTGAGTCTCTTAACCTCACCAAGGATTCATTCGTTGACAAGGAACTAGGCGCCTATTACTCCGATTTGCTTTATCAGATCGATCTTAGGGATGGATCAGATTCTTACGTTTATGTTCTTTTCGAGCACAAGAGTTATCCTGAGTCGCTAATTTCTTTTCATCTTTTGCGCTATATGGTCAAGATATGGGAACAGCATCTGAAGCAGAAGATGTCTGGAAATCTTCCGATTATTATTCCGATAGTAATTTACCACGGTACTGTGAAGTGGAAAGCAGATAAAAATTTCATAGGCCTTTTCAAGTGTCCTGAGGAACTGGAGCGTTTTCTTCCTGATTTCAGCTATGTGCTTTGTGATATTTCCGGATTTCGCGATGAAGAGATCAAGGGAATTATTACGCTTAAGGCCACTCTACTTCTTTTAAAATACATTTTACGTGATGAATTAAGAGACCGTCTACCTGCGATCCTGGGACTTTTGAGAGAACTCATTTCCAAGAAAACCGGAATGGAATATCTGGAAACAGTTCTCACCTATCTCGTCAGAGGAACTGATAGGGTTAATGAGGAAGACATGCGCAGTGCCATGGAAGAGGTATTACCATTAACAGGAGGTGAAATTATGCCGACTATAGCTGAAAAATGGATTGAACAGGGCGTTCAGAAAGGCATCCAGCAGGGCGTTCAGAAAGGCATCCAGCAGGGCGTTCAGCAGGGCATCTTGCAGACATCAAGGGAAAGTGTAATCGAGGCACTGGAGGTTCGGTTTGATGCAGTTACGCAATCAGTTTTGAAAAGACTTGAAGACATAGATGACCCTAATGTGCTCAAGATGTTGCACAAGAGAGCGTTACGTGCGGGCTCGTTTCAGGAATTTCGGGATGCAATGAATTTTGTCTTGGAATAGATGATCCCAGACAATGCAATCGCGAAGTGTGGGGAATTTAGAGGACAAATTTCTCCCTCACTTGATGGCCCGCGAGGCGCCTATCACATCTTGGTCCCTTCTTTCTGATATCGGTACAGGCACTATTTTCCTTGAGGCAATTGATGATGTCATTTTGATGGGGGGGAAAGAGTAAGACCGGTGGGGCACATTATGAAGTTATGAACATGAACCGCAAAGTCGCGAAGGACGCTAAGGGTTTTTTTGTTGGTTTTGCCCTGATCCTGTAAGAAAGACACAGGATCAGCACAGAGAACCAAATATTCCCTTTCAATAAATCTTATCATGAGGTGTGGTGAGGGAAATGAAAAAACTGTATTGGTATGATTTAAATGCGTTGCTTACCTTTACTGGTTTTAATTTTAAGCAGCTTGTGAGTAACGCACCCTTTTAGTCAGATGAACTGGTGGCGCATGAATAATGCCAAGCAGTCCATCGATGGACAAGTCTTCATCAAGCAGAGGCCAATGAATTCCGTAACCGGATACCATAATTCTGTAGTGGTTGCGCTCTGCTTCTGAGGCATTGCTGAGTTTCCTGGAAATCTCAGATAAGAGAAACCTATATTCTTGTCCATCTACCTTAAGAATGAAACTGTCGTGGCTAAAACGAATATATTCGACATCATGAATCTTTTCCATGGTGCATCCTTTCCCATTCCTGAACGATCAGATCAAAATTTTGGAAAATAATTTTCCTGATGATGCGCTTGTCTCTTCCAGTCATACTGTAACTATAGGTCTCGATGATGTCAAAATTTTCTACATCAAGCCAGAACTTACAGCTTTTCTCGGCATTCTCACAATGGATATGAATTGGTTCGTTACCCTCGTTTGGAAAGAAAAACAACCGCCATCCAAGCATATATAAGACCGTGGGCATCTCTTCTCCATTTTTAGAGTAGTAGAGGACGTGGCCAATTTATTCAAGAAAGTTTCATTTCCCTCATACCGAGATAATTCAGACTCGGTGTCATCGGGTATCCTCCACCATGTTATGGCGCTCAGTATCGAGCAGAGGAACATCCATCATGACGACACCAACCGGGATGAGTTTATTCGACACCTATCCCATCTTGGTCTATCTCTTTAATATCGGTACAAGCACTATTTTCCTTGAGGCTTTTGAGGATGTCTTTTTAATGGGGGAAAAAGAGTAAGACCGGGGGGGAGGGTACATTATGAAGTGATGAATCTGAACCGCAAAGACGCGAAGGACGCTAAGGGTTTTTTGGTGCAAGTCAATTGTGAGCGCCGACACCCAGCGGTCACAATGACTTTCTTGGCGTGCTTTGCGTCTTGAGCGTAGCGGGCGGTTGTATTCGCTTTGTGGTTACATTATGAAGTTATGAACATGAACCGCCCCAGTACCATAATGTAGCTCTGACCTCCTATGCTTTAATTTTTTCCAAATAGCTCTTCCAGGGAATTGGCATCAAAGATTTTGGCTGTCCAATATTCTAACTGCTCGGTAGATGCCTGTTCGAGTTTCCTTATATACCATTGGGGTAGGTCTCCAAAGCGTCGCACAAGAAGGAGTTTCAGCGCCTGGCATAGACCCTCCTGCCTACCCTCCTGCCTACCTTTCTGCAGGCCTTTCTGGATGCCAAGCTGAATTCCCTCTTCTTTCCACTCCCTTGTCCATTCTTTTACGCGTTCTGCTAACATGGTTTCTACCTCCATCAACTCATTTACTTTTGGGACTTTCTGACCAGGCAGGCGTACCGGCAGTAAAACCCGATTGATCCAGACCGTAAATGCACGACGAAGCGATGTCTGCTCCGGCGATTTAAGCCACTCGATTAACCTTTTGACGACCCGGTGCACATCTTCAGGATTTTGACTTTGCTCTAGCTGAAAAATAGAACTTACCAGGTTGCTTGTTGGAAGATTCTCCGGTTGGTAGCAGCTCTCATCAATCAACAGGTATTGGAAGTCTGGTCTATACTGCTCAAGCCCTCCGGGAATATGCTGTATCAAGCTGCCAATATCTCTCGATGCATTCCACGCTCGTTCACCATTGTACAACACCAAAGGCAGTACTGGCGGAAGTTTTCCATTGCCCAACAGTTGCTTGGTTTTTATAATATCTTGATAGTATAGGAATTCCC
>DFBQ01000171.1 GCA_002367355.1 Deltaproteobacteria bacterium UBA3076
TTATCGGTCTGCCGCCCTGACAAGTCGGTCTGGTCGCCCTGACAAGACAACTAATCGCTCAATTAAGGTTATACCCAAGATTGGACTGTATTACCAGTGCCCCGATTACCTCTACAAATAAATTTCTCTGAACGGGCATTTTCCATCAGCCATAGTCTTGGGATTATTCATTACTTTGAACGTAACCGTCCCCCGGATCGAGTCCGGGACAGGTTTGGCTCATAGCTTTGTACTCCGGCTTCCTTCAGACGACTCCTCACAATGACGCCCTCTTGAGACGCCATAGATAGGCGAAGGTGCTTGCCTTCGGCTAGTACTTTCACTACTATGAGAGTCATGGCAGCGGGGTTCACGTACAGAGGACTTTAACCTCATAAGTTCACGCCCATGCCGGGCGTACACAATGCTCTTTCAGCCGACAGATAATCGCTTCGGCTGAAGAGCCGGTTATGTTTTGAAAGGAGAATTATGAAAATCAATATTACGAAAAAAGAATATAAATCCTTGCTGGATATTCTCTCCATTGCTGATTGGATTCTCAACGCTCATAAGATTGGCGATGACCCTGAAACGGAAGAATATGGAAAACTTGAGCAAAAATTCAATTCATATGCGGAAGATATGGGGTATGATAATCTTGTTACATATGACACAAAACTCAAAAAGTTTTTCCCTACCAAAGAATTTGAAGAAACCAGTAAATTCAGGGAGTTCATTGATGAATTTGAGAATGCTACATTTTGGGACGAATTGTTACGCCGTCTAGTAGAGAGAGATCTTATAAAGCAGGAAGGCGGCGTAAAAAACGTAATGAATATGAATTTTAGAGAAAGGCTTGAGAAGGAAGAACCATTAGAAAAAATGTATGCTACTGAATTTGAGGCCAACGGTTTAGATAATATCAGGATATGATGACGAGGGACCAGATATATTCCAGAAGGCGCTGCGGAGGCTGAATGCCATGGTCGGCAATCAGGCGATTGGCTGCTTCATCAAAGGAATGAGGTGCCGGATCCATTTGTCTGAGAAACCCTGTAAGGTCCTCCACTACTGCCCAGGGGTAGATGATCCAACGCCATTTTACTATCCTCTGGCCGTAATAATCCGGAATAAAACGGGAGGTGGTCTTGTGCTGGATCACAGCCGTTCGCACCTCAGCCGGGTGTTGCTGGAGGAGATAAGTTAAAGCGGTTCGGAGCGTATCACCGGTGTCAGTGACATCATCCACAACCAGGATTTTCTGACCGGTGACATCTATATTCAATGGGAAGCGAAGAAGCGCAGCATCCTGCTTTTGCGCTCCCATGCCCCAGTGCTCGATTTTTATAG
Source organism: Deltaproteobacteria bacterium UBA3076 (assembly GCA_002367355.1). Taxonomy (GTDB): domain Bacteria; phylum Desulfobacterota; class Dissulfuribacteria; order Dissulfuribacterales; family UBA3076; genus UBA3076. Next base: position 1,330 of record DFBQ01000171.1, read on the forward strand.
CCGTGAGGTCAGTGATTTCCAGAAAATCACACACAATGCGGGCGGGAACATAGCCTCCCCGGCCTATGGCCACAACCAGATCAGGCCGAAAGGCAGTTTTAAGAATTCTGAGACTGAGACGGCGGGTTAATTCGTAGGTCCTGGCCCAGGAAATAAGATCACACTTGAAACGCTTGGCCATGGGTGGTTTCCTTTTAATCATCCGGGTATGCTTTTATTTCCCCTGCAGCTTCTTTGATATTGCAACGTAAAAAGTGGTGCCTTTCTCTGGTCCCGGCTCTGCCCAGACTTTTCCTCCATGCCTCTCTGCCACCTCCTTCACAATGGCAAGGCCTAAACCAGCACCTGCGATCCCTCTGGACGTCTCTTCCCGCTGATAGACCTGGAAAATCTTATCGTATTGATCCTTTTTAATTCCAACACCATCGTCGCCTACTGAAAGGATACGAAAGTCTTCATTTTCTCTGTAGCCGATCATGATTTCGCTTAAGTTATCTCCGCCGTACTTGAGCGCATTGTCCACCAGATTGCGCAAGACCCTGTTGATTGAAAGCCTGTCTGCCTTGATTATATGATCGTCTTTAGGCTCAACCCAATTAATATGGCGGCTTTCCAAAACAGAAGAAAACTCTTCCTTTAACTCACTTAATATACCCCCAATTCTGATATCTTCAATATTTAAAGGCGCAACCTTTGCCTGTACATATATATTTATTTTTTCAACAAGGGTTACTATTTGTTCAGATATCTTTTGAATATTCTCACAATAATCTCTACCCTTATCATTCAAAACGTGACCATATTTTTTGTTGAGGAGTTTGGAGATTCCATGGATTGCAATAGCAGGGCCTTTGAGATCATGGGAGGTCGAGTAAGCGAAAAACTCGATCATGTTCTTTTTCTCAAGTAGTTCATCTTTCTTTTTTAGAATATTTTCATAAAGCCTTGCGTTTTTTACTGCTACGGATATTTGATTTCCTATTACCTCAAGAAGGTCTATCATTTTTTGATCAAGCTTAATCAGCTTACCAGATGCCATGTTCATAACACCCACAACCTCACCAACGGCAATGAGGGGAACGCATATGATGATCTTGAAACCCTTACTTGTGAGCAGGGCGGCCCTTTCCTTATCCTCAAGCTCAGAAACGTGTTGAGCAATGAAAGAACGTGTCCTGGCGGCCTTTCCTGTGAAACCTTCTGTTATCCCAACATATTCAAGACCCCCCGGGTCGGTTCCCAGGAAGGCCGCCAGGTTCAAGTGCCGGCCACTTTTGTCCATCAAGTAGATCCTGCAGGCATCAAATTCGAAATGTTCGAGCATTTTAAATGCCGCCCCATTCAAAACATCATCGATTTTCAGAAACGACGACAGGAAGTTGCTGATGTCCAATATGACAGAAAGCTCCTTGTTCCTTTCTGTCAAATCGGTTTCGCTGAAATCTATTGAGATATATTTTTTATCCCGTAACATCGGCAGTCTCTCTTAAAAATGGAAAAAATTAGGGCCCCGGCTTCATTGTCCAGGTGGTCCCCTCGGGTCCGTCCTGAAGAGTTATCCCCTTAGCTCCGAGTTCATCCCTGATCCTGTCTGCACTATCCCAATCTTTTTCCTCTCTGGCCCTGGTCCGCTCCTTAATAACCTTCAATATCTCGGATTCTGTCATCCCAAGAAGGCCCAGCGCCTCAAGATTCCTCTTTCTAAGATATGCATCAGGGTCTTGATTGAGCAACCCCAGCACTCTGGCGGCATCCTGGATTGCTTCTGCTCCGAATTTCAAAGGTTCTATGTAAAGGGCCGAGGGTCTCTTTTCGGCTTCTTGGCCAAGGCGATTTAAGGCCCTAACACCATCAAAGAGGTGCCCAAGGGCCTGCGCGGTATTGAAGTCATCATCCATGGCTTGGTCAAATCGATCTTTCAAATGATTAAGTGTGTTTATTGTCTTCCCGGCCTCATCAGTGATGGGCCGTTGTTTCTTTATTGGTTTTTCAGACAGATGCCTTGCCTCGGAAAGGGCCGTATAGCATCGATCAAGGGCGGAGGTCGTCTCGATCAGGGCCTCAGGGCTGTAATCAAGAGGACTGCGGTAATGCTTGGACAGAAGAAAGAGCCTCAGGGCCTCCGGATGATATTTTCCCAGGATCTCCTGGATGGTTACAAAATTTCCCAGGGACTTTGACATCTTCTCGCTGCGGATCGTTACAAAGCCATTGTGCATCCAGAAACGGACAAAGGTCTTTCCTGTTGCCGCCTCGGATTGGGCACGCTCGTTTTCGTGGTGTGGGAATATAAGATCCAGGCCGCCGCCATGGATGTCAAGAGTCGGCCCCAGATACTTCATGCTCATGGCTGAACATTCTATGTGCCATCCTGGCCTGCCTGGTCCCCATGGACTGTCCCATTTGGGCTCACCGGATTTTGCAGCCTTCCATAGCGCAAAATCCATGGGATCTTTTTTCTGTTCTCCAACAGCTATCCTGGCTCCGGCCCGCATTTCTGCTACATTTCTCCTGGATAGGGCCCCGTAGCCGGGAAAACTGCGTATAGAGAAGTAAACGTCACCTCCTGAAGTATAGGCATGGCCTTTGTCTATCAATGTCTCTATGAGTTCTATAATTTCCTGAATGTGCTTGGTTGCCCTCGGTTCTTTGGTAGCACGGAGCACACCCAATGCATCCGTGTCCTGGTAGAAGTGCTTTATCTCTCTTTCTGCAAGGGCATCAGAGGAAATTCCTTCCTCAATGGCCCTGTTGATGATTTTGTCATCAATATCAGTAAAATTCCTTATGAAATTTACCTCAAATCCTCTGTGTCTGAGGTGCCGGAGCACCGCGTCAAAGACTACGGCTGAACGGGCATGCCCAATGTGACAGCGGTCATAGGCCGTTATGCCACATACATACATGCGCACATATCCTGGTGCCAGGGGCTCAAAGGCCTCTTTCTTCCGGGTAAATGTATTGTAGATTTTTATAGTCATAATGATTAAATGGCGGCTGCGTTACGCTTCAAACAGTCGTATAAGTAATATATTGATTTTAATTTTTCAATTAGGGATTGAGGAATTGAACGCTTTTTTTGGATATTCGTTCGAAAATCCTTGAATCTCTCAATTCCTGAATCTAATATGTTAAACTTGATAGTATAGGAATTTCCATTTAAGAAGCATGTTTTTTTGATGTCTTGAGGATTTAGGGGCCGGAATACTTATCCGGGAGACTATGGGAACAAGGTTTTTTTTACAATTTTTAATCAAAGGTGACATATGCTTAAAGCAGGAATTTTTTTGGATATTGAAAATCTGGTACGATGCGGGGGCTGGGGAATCAGATACCGCGTTGTTAGAGAATTGGTAGAGGCTCAAGGAGCCACGGTACTACGGGCAAATGCCTACATGGCAATCGATTCGGAACGGGAAGAAAAGGACATGGACTATAAGAGAAAAAAACAAGAGTATCGAGATGCGGTCAGGCGTGAAAGTTTCCACTTAGTTTTAAAAAAAGTCCAGCGCTATAGAAATTCTGAAGGGGATATTATTACCAAAGCAAATGCTGACCTTGATCTTGCAATAGACGCATTATTGCAGTCAGATAACCTGGATTACATACTATTAGGCAGCGGTGATGGTGATTTTTTCAGGCTTGTCCGGGCAATTCAGAACAGAGGAAAGCGAGTAGATCTCCTCTCTTTCTCCAACACGAGTAAAATTCTCCGGTGTGAAGTTGATAACCACTTTTCAGGATACCTTGTTCCTGGACTCTTGCCGTCCATAAACAATTCGTCGCTCATACGCGGAGTAATGCATGTCTTTAACGAAGAAAAAGGGTTTGCGTTTCTGGCTGTGCGAACCGGTCTTGGTGTGTTGGATGTTCGTGACGATGTCTTTTGCCATATCAGCGATTTCAGACACAGAGACGGACGTGTTGTGACTGATCAGTCCTTTGCTGAATTAAAGACCAGGCAGACGATTATTGAATTCGAACTTGTGGAACGTAGTGATGGCAAGGTAAAAGCAGTAAATGCCACCGAGTTTGAACCGGAAGTGAGATGAGCCTTCAGCTTGCAAGCTGTCTTGCAAGCCTTTCTGAATTTGCAACGCAGTCATTGAGACTAATACCACCAAGCCAATTACATCTGATATAGAGCCCGGGATAAGACCTCAGGGCAAAATCGATTTCAGAAGCAAGGGCCTGGTGTCCCTTCTCGTACTGTGGAATGGCCTCCTCCCACCGGAAAATTTTCACAAACTCCGGGGTACCCTTTAGCCCAACGAGCTCTGAAAATTCCCTTACGACCAAGTCCAGGAGAGATGCGTCAGGGAGTCTGGCCAGGTCCGGTGCCCTTGCACCACCTACCAGGGTCCTTATCAATTGATAACCCTCAGGGGCCCTGCCTGGGAAAATGGACGAATCCCAGAGGGCCCCAAGGATCGAGCGCTTTTCACTGCTCGGGGCAAGGAATCCGAATCCATTCAAGGAATTCTCAGTGGTCCCCTGCTTAATGCCCATGCACACAATACTCACAGGGGGATAATTTATTTTCACGGCAAGTTTTACAATGTCCGGAGCGGTCTCTTTAAGGGCTTCTGAAACCGCCTTAACAGGACATGCCAGCACCACATGCCCGGCCTCAAGCTCCTCCCCATTTTTTAAAAAGACACGCCAGCCGGTATTCTGCTTTGAAATCGATGATACTGAGGAATTCAGCCGTACTGCAGGACCCAGTGTCCGGGCAAGGGCATCTACTAGCTCATTCATGCCTGTAGCAAAGGAAGTAAGAACACCCCCGGGACCGGCCCCCGGCCCCTCTTTACCCTTTTTCCTTGCCTCTCTTTGAAGCCGGATCATGGCCCTGATCAAGCTGCCGTAGTCACGCTCAAGTTCGTGGATCCTGGGAAAGCAGCTCTGAAGAGACAGTCGCTCCGGGTCTCCGGCATAAATCCCTGTGGCCATGGGATCTATGAGATATTCAAAGGCCTCCCTGCCAAGGCGCCTTCTCGCAAAATCAGCCAGGGATTCGTCCTTGGAAAGGTCACCTTTTGACACAAGGGCCTCGGCCAGCACCCTCAATCGTCCGGGCAGAGAGAGTATTTTCGAGCTTAAGAACTGTGCGGGTGATACAGGGAGTTGAATCAAATGCCCGTTCTTTATCACAAAACGGTGCCTGGCTGCGTCATTGCTCCTCATGGGCTCAAGTCCGAGCCTGGCGGCAAGGGCAAGAGTTGAAGGCTTGTTGTCAAGGATGCCGTTTACGCCCTTTTCGCACACAAACCCATCTTCTATTATGGTCCACGCCTTGCCCCCGGCCCTATCCTCTGCCTCAAGCACCAGAACTTCCCATCCAGGCCTGAGTTCCTTGAGGAACCAGGCAAGGGACAGGCCTGACAACCCGCCTCCTGCTATTATTACTTTAGCCATCCTGCCTGCTTAAGACCCTGTTCCACCAGATTGGAAAGCGCACTGATAAACAAAGGCCTGTCATTAAGGGAAGGCGTGCGCACAAGGTTCACTCCCTTTTCGGCCATCATCTCTGAGTAAAGCATATCTATCTCGTAAAGAGTCTCCACATGATCCGACACAAAACTTATAGGAAGGACCAAAAGGCTATTCAAACCCTTTTCCGCAAGCTCATTCAACAAAACATCGGTCCCAGGCTCAAGCCACTCTACAGGACCGCTCCTGCTTTGATAGCACAGATGGCCCTTAATACCGGTTAGCTCCTCAAGGGCCATAATAGTACGGCAAAGGTGCTCCACATAGGGATCACCTTCCTCCACCATGCTTTTTGGCAGGCTATGGGCGCTGTACACCAGGGCGAATTTATTTTTGTCTTTTACCTTTTTCAGACCCTCTTGCACGATATCCGCCAGGGCCGCGACATAGCCCGGATGATCAGGGAAACTGTCTATGATATGGGTTTCAAGCCCAAGCTTTTCTGCGCATCTTTCAAGCTCCCCTATGGAAGAACCACTGGTGGCCCGGCTATAGTGTGGATAAAGAGAAAGCCCCAGCACCTTAGAAATCCCCCTGTCTTTCATATTATGTAAGACATCCGGGGTCCGGGGGTTCCAGTATCTCATTCCTGCAAGGCAAAACACCTTTTCCTGCAGTTTATTATTAAGCAATTGTTCAACGGCCTTGGCCTGCGCTCTGGTTGTTGCGGCAAGCGGACTCATGCCCCCGATCTTTGCATATGCAGCCCGGCTCTTCGGAGCCCGCCGCATGGATATTGCCCAGGCAATAAGGGGCTGCAAAAATCGCGGGCCCAGTTGAATAATTTCGCGGTCTGAAAAGAGGTTATAAAGAAAAGGCCTCACTGTAGCCAGGGAATCCGGCCCTCCCATGTTAAGAAAAACTATCCCTATCATCAGGAAGACAACTCGTGGACCAGTTCTACCAGAAGTCTTGCCTTCTCAGGAGGTATTTCAGGCAGGATACCATGCCCCAGATTAAAGATATGGGCCTTGGCTTCACGGCCTTGGCGCAATACGGAATCCACCCTGGATCTTAGCTCATGTTCAGGAAGAAACAGGGCACATGGATCCAGATTTCCTTGAACTACGGCATCGGGTCCAAGTCTTGATAAGGCGGTTTCGATGTCCGTACGCCAGTCTAACCCTATGACCTCGGCACCTGAATCACGTATGATTTCAAGGACATGTCCTCCGTCATAGACAAAGTAGATAGAGGGCGCTCCTGAACCCTCAAGTCCTTTAAAGATGCGGGTTACATATGGGAGGGCGTGTCTTTTGTAATCCTCTCTGGTCAGTGTCCCTGCCCAGGTATCAAATACCTGTATGGCTTGGGCCCCCGCCTTGATCTGGGCCTTGATGTAAGAAAGGACCACTTCGGTCAGGAGGTCCATGAGGCGCGAAAAGAGATACGGAGACTCAAACAGCATCCTCTTTGTATTTACAAAGCTCTTGGAGGTACCTCCTTCTATCATATAGGTCGCAAGTGTAAAGGGTGCCCCTGAAAAACCTATCAGCGGGACCTTGCCGCTAAGTTCTTTCCTCAAGATCCGGATGGTCTCAAGTACGAATGATACATCAGTATCCGGATCTATAGGATGAAGCCTTTCAAGGTCATGCTCGGTCCTTACCGGAGGATTCAGGACAGGCCCCCTCCCCTCGTGGAAATCAAGCCCTATTCCCATGCACTCCAGGGGGATCAGTATATCGGAAAAGAGTATGGCTGCGTCAACTCCCAGGATATCAACCGGCTGGATGGTAACCTCTGCCGCAAGCTCCGGGGTCTTACAGAGGGTGAGAAAGTCTGTTTTTTTTCTGATCTCCTGGTAGGCAGGAAGGTATCTCCCGGCCTGTCTCATGAGCCAGACCGGCACAGGCCTGACGGCCTCGCCATTACAGGCCCTTAAAAAGCCTTCATTCATCCTGTCCTCCTGGAGGTTGAAATTGGAAATTGGAAATTGGAAATTTGGCCTTCATGTTTTTGTGCTGTTGATAAATTCATTCAATTTTGGGCCGATTTTTTCAACTATTTCTGTAACTTCTCAATAAGTCCGGGCAAATCATATTTTGCGACTATCTAATG